>JAESSQ010000138.1 GCA_016764035.1 Gammaproteobacteria bacterium | reverse complement strand
CGCAGGTAAAAGCTTATATACATCTGCAAGTTAAGAATAAAAACTAAAATTTTATTTAAATTACGTCAGTTTTCGATGCAATGGCGCAATTTATACAAATGTGTGAGATTAAAATGACAGAGTTACATGATATTGACCCATTGGAAACTCAGGAATGGCTGGATGCATTAAAAGCAGTCATCGAAAATGAGGGTGTTGAACGCGCACATTTCCTGCTAGAGCAGTTAATCGATGACGCCCGTCGCGGTGGTGCCAACTTGCCGTTCACCAACAACACGGCATATCTAAATACTATCCCTACACATTTAGAACAGCGAACTCCCGGTGATCCGGAACTGGAAAACCGTATCCGCTCATTCATTCGCTGGAATGCGATGGCGATGGTGGTTCGCGCCAACAAAGAGAGCTCTGAGCTGGGTGGCCACATCGCCAGCTTCGCCTCAGCGGCCACCTTGTACGACGTTGGTTTCAATCACTTCTTCCACGCACCAACGCCAGAACATGGCGGTGACCTGTTATTCATCCAGGGTCACTCTTCGCCCGGTATCTATGCGCGGGCTTATTTGGAAGGTCGCCTCGATGAGAAACAACTGGACAAATTCCGCCAGGAAGTTGATGGCGGTGGCCTGTCATCCTACCCGCACCCGTGGTTGATGCCGGACTTCTGGCAATTCCCGACGGTATCGATGGGTCTGGGTCCAATCATGGCCATCTACCAGGCACGTTTCATGAAATACCTGCACGACCGCGGTGTGGCCAATACCGAAAACCGCAAAGTCTGGGCATTCTGTGGTGACGGCGAGATGGACGAGCCCGAATCATTAGGCGCTATCTCACTGGGTGGTCGTGAAAAACTCGACAACCTGATCTTCGTTATCAACTGTAACCTGCAACGTCTGGATGGCCCGGTACGTGGTAACGGTAAAATTATCCAGGAGATGGAATCCGTTTTCCGTGGCTCTGGCTGGCATGTTATCAAAGTTATCTGGGGTTCTTACTGGGATCCATTATTGGCCAAAGATAAAGATGGCCTGCTGCAAAAACGTATGGAAGAAATTGTCGACGGTGATTACCAGAACTACAAAGCCAAAGACGGTGCTTTCGTACGTGAGCATTTCTTCAACTCACCTGAATTAAAAGCCATGGTATCCCACATGTCAGACGATGACATCTGGCGCCTGAACCGCGGCGGACATGACCCACACAAAGTGTATGCGGCTTATAAAAATGCCATGGAGCATAAAGGCCAACCAACACTCATCCTGCCCAAAACAGTCAAAGGCTATGGCATGGGCGAAGCGGGTGAAGGCCAGAACACCACCCACTCTCAAAAGAAAATGGACATGGATGCACTGTCTACTTTTGCTGAACGTTTCAATATTCCGGTGACAAAAGAACAAATCGAACACGCCGACTATTACAAACCGGCTGAAGACAGTCCAGAAATGCAATACATGCATGCGCGTCGTAAAGCATTAGGCGGTTACCTACCTTCTCGCACCCATCTGGCAGCGCCACTGGAAGTGCCTAAATTAGCTACGTTTGATGCTTTATTACAAGGTTCTGGCGAACGCGAGATGTCGACTACCATGGCTTTCGTGCGTATTCTTACCATGCTGGCACGCGATAAAAAGATTGGCAAAAACGTGGTTCCCATCGTGCCGGACGAAGCCCGTACTTTCGGTATGGAAGGCATGTTCCGTCAGTTAGGTATTTATTCTTCTGTCGGTCAGTTATACGAGCCTCAAGACAAGTCCCAGGTCATGTTCTACAAGGAAGACAAAAACGGCCAAATTTTAGAAGAAGGCATCAACGAAGCCGGTGCCATGTCATCATGGATTGCCGCCGCCACTGCGTATAGCTCGCATGGCGTTAACATGATCCCGTTCTACATCTATTATTCTATGTTTGGTTTCCAACGCATTGGCGACCTGGCATGGGCCGCCGGCGATATGCAGGCACGTGGCTTCTTAATCGGCGCCACGGCTGGTCGTACCACGCTTGCTGGTGAAGGTCTACAGCATCAAGATGGACACAGCTTGATTGTGGCATCGACTATTCCAAACTGTGTAGCTTACGACCCATGTTTCGCTTACGAGATAACCGTCATCATTCATGACGGTATGCGCCGCATGGTTCAGGAACAGGAAAATGTGTATTACTACATTACCTCAATGAACGAAAATTATGTGATGCCAGCAATGCCCAAAGGCGCAGAAAAAGGCATCTTGAAAGGCATGTACCAGCTCAGTACAGACAAGGCTAAGAAAGGTGAAACGAAGGTTCAATTATTCGGCAGCGGCACCATCTTGCGTGAAGTTATCGAAGCAGCTGAGTTACTCAAAAAAGACTGGAAAGTCAGCGCCGATGTATGGAGCATTACCAGCTACAACGAACTGGCACGCGAAGCGGTCGATTGCGAACGCTGGAACATGCTGAACCCGAGCAAAAAAGCTCGCGTACCTTACATCACGAAGCAGCTAGAAAATTGCGAAGGTCCGGTCATCGCCTCCTCCGATTACATCCGCACCGTATCAAATCAGGTTCGCCAATACGTACCGGCAACCTACACCGTACTGGGTACTGATGGTTATGGTCGCTCCGATACCCGTAAAAATTTACGTCGTCACTTCGAGGTCAACAGTTTTTACACCGTCATCGCGACGCTAAAAACATTGGCTGACGAAGGTACAATTCCGGCGTCGAAAGTGAGTGATGCAATCAAAAAATACGGCATCGACACCAAAAAACCAAACCCGATAACAGCGTAATTGCTAGTCGTCTAATCCACTAGCTAACTGGAAAATAACAATGGCAGAAATTAAAGACATTCTTGTTCCTGATATCGGCGATTTCGATGGCGTTGAAGTCATCGAAATCCTGGTCGCAGCCGGTGATTCAATCGCGGTTGAAGACCCGCTAGTTTCACTGGAGTCTGATAAAGCCGCGATGGAGATTCCATCACCGCTGGCAGGCACGGTAAAAGAAATCAAAGTCAGCCTCGGTGATAAAGTTGCCGAAGGTGGCTTATTAATTACCATCGAGGTTTCAGACGCAAATGCTTCCACGGCAAGTGAGACTGCAGACGAGGCATCACCCGTTGAATCTGAGACCACACCCGACGTAGCCAAAGCAGAAGAAAAACCTGCAGCGGCTCCAGCACCGCCAGCGAAGCCGCCTGCAGCGTCACCACGACCATCGCCAACCGCTAACATGGTCATCGATGATGATGCCTTCAGGAAAGCCCACGCCAGTCCTTCGGTAAGAAAATTTGCTCGCGAGCTAGGAGCAGACCTGTCGCAGATGACCGGTAGCGGCGCTAAAAACCGTATCATTAAAGAAGACGTTAAAGCCTGGATTAAACAGACACTGGCGCAAGGCAGCCAGGGTGGTGGACTCGGCGTTGAACCGATGCCGGAGATCGATTTCAGCCAGTTTGGCGACATCGAAATACATGAATTAAACCGCATCAATAAACTTACCGGTAAATTCCTGCACCGCAACTGGGTCACCATACCTCACGTTACACAATTCGATGAAGCCGATATCACCGATCTAGAAAAATTCCGTAAGCAGTTAAACAAGGAAAACGAAAAAGAAGGCCTGCGCATTACCGTGTTAGCTTTCATGATGAAAGCACTGGTGTCGGCATTAAAAGAATTCCCACGCTTTAATTCGTCACTCGATCATACCGGTGAAAATCTTATCCTTAAAAAGTACATCAACATCGGTGTTGCTATGGATACGCCGGATGGACTAGTGGTACCCGTCATCCGTGATTGCGCCAGTAAAACCTTATTCGAATTAGCCAATGAAATGGTCGAAACCAGTAAGCGTGCGCGTGCTAAAAAATTATCACCTGCCGACATGTCAGGTGGCTGCATCACCATCTCCAGCCTCGGTGGCATCGGTGGAACCGCGTTCACGCCTATCGTTAACGCGCCCGAAGTCGCAATACTAGGCTTGTCACGCGCCAGCATAAAACCGGTCTACAATGGTGAAGAATTTGAACCACGCCTGATGTTACCGCTTTCGTTATCCTACGATCATCGTGTAATCGATGGTGCGGATGGCGCACGATTTACCTCTTATTTAAGCAAAGTATTATCCGACACACGTCGACTATTGCTTTAATGATTCTGTATAAATACCTAATTCATCACTTAACACCACACAATGTCATCTCGAACAACTGTGAGAGATCTTATGCACCCTCTGCAAAAGATTTCTCCCGCTGCTCGAAATGACAACCGGTAATTACCTATGAGCAAAATAATTAATGTAGAAGTTCCTGATATCGGTGACTTTAGCGAAGTCGATATCATCGAAGTCGTAGTCAACGTAGGTGATGTCGTCGCGATCGAAGACCCACTGATCACACTGGAGTCTGATAAAGCCTCCATCGAGATCCCGTCTCCGTCAGCCGGCACTATTACCGAAGTTTTGGTAAAGGTTAATGACAAAGTAGGTCAGGGCAGTTTGATTTTAAAACTGGAAATCGCTGACAACGACGCAGCAGATACTTCGTCTGCAAACGAACAAGATAAAACAGCTGAACCTGCAGCAGAATCAGCACCTGAAGAGGCAGCTACACCAGCGCCAACAGCACAAAAATTTGACGGTGACAGCGACATGCACGCCGAGGTCGTGGTACTCGGCTCCGGCCCCGGTGGTTACACCGCTGCCTTCCGCGCGGCTGATCTGGGTAAAACCGTTATCATGATCGAGAAGTTCGATAACATCGGTGGTGTCTGTTTAAACGTTGGTTGCATTCCTTCAAAAGCCTTATTACACACTGCAGCCATCATTACCGAAGCAGCTGAAATGGCTGACCACGGCGTTGATTTTGGCAAGCCAAAAATCGACATCAAAAAACTCGCCGGCTTTAAAAACAAGATTATTAAACAGCTAACCGGTGGACTTTCCGGTTTAGCCAAACAACGCAAAGTAAAAATTATTACCGGTTATGGAAAATTCACCTCCGCTAATACCATCGAAGTCGTCGGCAAAGATGGCAGTACAATAATTTCTTTCGATAACGCCATCATCGCTGCTGGCTCTTCCGTGTTCAACCTTCCTGGCTTTCCTTACGACGACGAACGTCTGATGGACTCGACCGGCGCACTTGAACTGGCGGATATTCCAAAACGTCTGCTTGTTATCGGCGGCGGCATCATCGGTCTGGAAATGGCCACGGTTTACGATGCACTCGGTTCCAAAGTTTCCGTGGTCGAGCTCTCCCCCGGTTTAATCCCCGGTTGTGACGCTGACCTGGTTCGCCCTTTATTAAAGCGCGTTAAAAAACGTTATGAAAATGTCTGGCTAAATGCCAAAGTCACCGCTATCACAGCCGAGAAAAAAGGCTTAAAAGTGTCTTTCGAAGGCAAAGGCGTACCCGAAACAGACACCTTCGACCGCGTATTACTCGCCGTTGGCCGTAGCCCCAACGGTAAACTTATCGATGCTGACAAAGCCGGCGTGGCGGTTGATGATTACGGTTTCATTAATGTCGACAAACAACAACGCACCAATGTTAACCACATCTTTGCGATTGGCGACATCGTCGGTCAGCCGATGCTGGCGCACAAAGCTACCCACGAAGCCAAAACTGCGGCCGAAGTTATCGCCGGCATGAAGTCCTATTTCGACGCTAAAACCATCCCTTCGGTTGCCTACACCGACCCTGAAATTGCCTGGATGGGCATCACCGAAGAAG
Source organism: Gammaproteobacteria bacterium (assembly GCA_016764035.1). Taxonomy (GTDB): domain Bacteria; phylum Pseudomonadota; class Gammaproteobacteria; order SZUA-229; family SZUA-229. The sequence continues at coordinate 3,299 of JAESSQ010000138.1, read as the reverse complement.
AAGCCAAAGCAGAAGGTATCGAATACACCAAAGGCGCATTCCCCTGGGCCGCCAGCGGTCGTTCGCTTAGTATCGGGCGCAACGAAGGCATCACCAAAGTACTGTTCGATAAAGCAACACACAAGATAATCGGTTGCGGCATGGTCGGCACCAATGCCGGTGAATTAATCGCAGAAGCGGTACTGGCACTGGAAATGGGTGCAGACATCGAAGATATCGCGCTCACCATACACCCTCATCCGACACTGTCAGAAACCTTTAATTTTGCTGCTGAGATGGCTGAAGGTACGATTACCGACCTGTACATCCCTAAAAAATAAATTTATTGCGAAGTCAGCTATCGGCCAATAACGGACATTCAGTTATTTTTTCTAGGCGCCTGTATACAACACAGATACGACATTAATTTTTTTTGAGTCTGTCCATAACAGTTAACACAATAGAATCACACCGATTACCATCAAATTCATGCAAACTTAATCCAGTTTTCTCAATATGCGCTTCAAAAATATTCTGTAGTAAACGTTTGGCACGTAAATAACGTGTCTTAACAACTTCTTCAGTCACATCTAACGATTGCGCTGTTTCACGTGTACTTAGTTGCTGAACTGCTCGCATCATATAAACACAACGATTACCGACGGGTAACTGATCGATGGCTTTTTCAAGCAAGCCACGCAACTGATCTGCAGCGATTAGATCGATAGGTTGAACATCAAATACTGGTTCATCATTATCGTCGTGCATAGGATCATCCAGAGTGTAATTAATACGATGTGACTTTCGTAATCGCATCAGTGCTTCGTTACTGACGATACGAGATAACCAACTAGCAAAACCGTCTGGCCCTTTGAACGTATCAAGGTGATAATAAACTTTAACATAGGCCTCTTGCACAACATCCATTGCTTCATGTTCATCTTTCAATATACTTCTGGCAATGCGATAAAGGCGCTGATTGTACTTGCGCATGATAATTTCAAAAGCATCAGCATTACCAGCAAGAACACGTTTAACAATATCAATATCTGTGGTTGTAGAAATCGCTTTTTTTATAGATACACTCTCTATATTCCTGGTTTTATTTAGTTGCATAACGCATTTCTTTCATCTAGTTGACTTAAATAGGCGATTAATTGTTGACGTTCTCTTTCAGAAGCAATGCCAGAAAATCCCATGCTAGTACCTGGCACGGTGTTAAATGGCGAGAGTAGAAATTGATTCAGTGTCGCACTTGTCCAGATAATACCTGAATTTGACATCGCTTTCGTGTATTCAAAGTTTTTTACGCCACCAGCTGCTCTACCTAATATCCCGCAATGCTTTGGACCTGTTCGATTGTAGTCAGGTGAGTGACAACCTGTACACTGCGTGTAAATGCGCTTGCCCTCTCTGACATCCATGTCAGAGTCAGCATTAGTCACTGTGGCCAAAGCACACATAATCAGTGGTACTAATTTGACAAAAATCCTCATCGGAACTTATGAGAAAAAAGCACCTGGTACGGGGTCGAGTCCTAGTGCCTGACGTAAAATAGCCCAATGCATTGCTTCATCCGCAAGAATACTGGCAGCAGCTTTGGCCAGGTCACTATTATCAAACAATGGTATTGCACCCGCGTATGCGCTAATAGCTCCTCGCTCTAATCCAGCCGCAAAAGTTAAAACATCTTTTTCTCTTTTCAGCTTATGCACAGGGAAGTCATAATATGATTTAGCATCAATTGCCGTACCACCCAGTTTACCGACGGTGCTAGCAAGCAGTTCGATATGCTCTTTATGATGCCCCTGAAATTGCAACGCTACGTTTAGTACACCTTTACTCAGTAAACCACTTTCAGCACCTAGTTGATAAGCAGCTACCGCTTCATGCTCAGCGCCAATAGCCGTATTCAAAATACGCACATCTTGCTCTTGACTATCACTGCTGTCAGTACTCATTGCCCCTGCAGAACTCATACCACTCATCAAAGCGATAGCGGTTCCAGATAAAACTATTTTTCCAGTATTACCAAGGAAGCTGCGTCGATCCAACAATATTGGCTGTTTTTTTTCATTACTCATATATCTATCTCCAAGTTATTAACGTAACAACTTTCCAGCTGCTTATATAAAAGATGCGCAACTAAGAAAAAAGTGACCCAATAAAGTGAAATAAATTAGGACCATATAATTTAACGTCTCTCATCAAACACAAGTTAGCCGCATCTGTATAGGAAGATCATGATTTTCATTGGAAATAAAAAAGGCGTAATTCAACTAATAAATCAGCAAACTTACTGTCTGCTTTTGTATTTCTCTGAAACTATATTAGACATAACTAACGTTACGCTTTGTGGTGAAACGGGAACATGATAGTTAACACAAAAATGACTGCTTAGGGTCGTTAATAGACATTAACACTCACAAAAAAACAACATTTTATAGCCATAAAAACTTGCTTACTGCCTTGTTATTCTCTTAAAATGAGAACATTATGAGAACAAATATAGCAGACAGCCAACAACTCACCGACAAACAACGACTTACTCTGGATTTCATCGAACGCTACATCGCCACGCATACCGTGCCGCCTAAATTGCAGGAGATTGCAGAAGGTATCGGCATTAACTCACGCGGCGTGGCACACCGTTACGTACAGGCACTAACAGACATGGGCTTTATCGAAACAGACACTGGCAAACATCGCGGTATTCGCTTGCTCAAGCCCAATCCGCATCGACCGGAATTCGTGCTGCCATTATTGGGAAAAATTGCCGCCGGCAAACCTATCGAAGCGATTCCCGGTGAAGACCAGCTCGATCTACGAGATTTTTTCGGACACAACAATTTTGCTGTACGGGTACAAGGCGATTCCATGATCGAGGCTGGCATCATGGACGGCGACACGGTCATCATCGAGTTTCGTGAAACCGCCAATGACGGTGATATCGTGGTGGCGTTGATTGACGAAAGTGAAACCACACTGAAAAAATTTAAACGCAGCCACCGTGGTCGTTATATCAAACTAATTCCGGCCAACAAAGACATGGAGGAGATGGTGTATGAGGCCAGTCGGATTAGGATTCAGGGCGTACTGATTGGGCAGTTGCGAAAATATTAAGGGGTTAAGATCTCTCCTGTCGTCGAGATGACATGGCTTTTATTTTATGAGAATCATCTAGGCCTATGCAAACCATCACCTTATGGAAAAAATGGTGTATTAAGCAAGTCGGGTTTGGGTTCAGGGGGTATTGATTGGGCAGTTGCGAAAATATTGGGGGTTAAGATCTCTCCCGTTGGTCGAGATGACAGTACCTT
>JAESSQ010000137.1 GCA_016764035.1 Gammaproteobacteria bacterium | reverse complement strand
TCCACATATTTTTAAACTGGGCTTCAGGGGTAGGTCCTGACTTTAAGATACGCGGATTCTCACCGACCAACTCATTTTCTCGATAACCGGTAATTCGACATAGCTGCGGATTTACATACTCTATACCACCTTCCAGATCCGTTATCATGACGGATACAGGGCTCTGTTCAATAGCCTGTGATATTTTATTCAGATTTTCAGCGGTTAATTTGTGACTACCCACCTCTGACTCCAGGTCAGTAATCAAACGACGGATGTTTGTCGTCATATCATTAAACGCTATAGCCAAACCGCCAATTTCATCATTGGCCTCAACATTGGCTTTTACGCTTAAATCACCACCAGCAATGGTTTCAACTACGGAGGTTAATCTTTTAATCGGCCCAAGCAGTAATTGCGTAGCCGCCATTACAATTAACACCACAACCAATACGATGACCGCAACCAATAACAATGCACTTCGCGTTTGAGATGCCACTGGCTCTAAAAAAACATCCTGCGGCAACGACACGATAATTGTCCATGGTGCTGTCTCCAGCTTAATTACCGCCGAAGAAAACAAGGTTGTACCCAGGCCATAAAATGAGGTTTCTATAATGGGCTCACCAACACTCGCACCCTGTACCAAGTTGTCCCATTCAGAATTTTCAACGACAACTGTGCTCGCGTTTTTTGGAATACGCTTATTTTTTTCAACAGTGCCAGATCTTCCGGCTCGCTTGCCAGCGTATAGGTAAGGTCTGACCGTCGACCGTGTACCAGTCGCAAATTATTTTCATCGAGTAAAACGGCAAAAGAGCTACGACCCACTATACCTTTGGCTCGATCAAATATTCTTGTCAAATAGGTAGCGTCATACTTGGCTCTTAACACACCAATAAAATTACCTGATAGATCATTAATTACGCTACTGAATATTATGACCGCATACGGCTCTTCGAAGATTATGGGCGATCGATAATTATTTCGCTTTCTTACCGCTCCCGGCTCGTTTGGTGATGTTTGCGCAAGCGCACTAAAATATTCGTATTGACTTTCATCTGCACCAATATTTGCCAATGCAGTATCCAAAATATTGACACCTTCGGCATTTAGGATAGCGTATGAAGAGATGATATCGTTTTGCCTGGACTGTAAGGCTCGCAGAATTTCCAACATCGTTTGGCGATTAAACGGCGGCTCGGCACTCAATGTGATGAACTTATTAATCGCTGGCAAATTCGCTTCCGTTTTTAAGAACCGTGTATTTTGCCGATTAAAGTAATCCAGCCTATCAGCATAACTTCTAGCGGCTGTACTCAGCACCTTGTTTGCGCCTTCGGTGAGATTCACCTTCATAATGTAGCTGTCTAGCAACGCTAAAACCGTCAACGAGATTAATACAATAACCAAAAAGGCCGTGACGAGTTTCGCGCGCAGTGTATACTGGCGAGCGATAAAAATACCGATAACCAGTAACAGAATTCCACTAACAACAAGAAAACCTGCAATTTCAAATAACACGCTTTTTTACCTTACCCCAATCACACTTACTATTTTAATTATACTTTTGTGCCGCACACGCAGTCATCTTAAAGAGAATAGCCTTCGAGCGCATTTAATTCTATTATTATCACCTTCTTAAACAACTATTTTTCTGTCAAACACAGGCTGCTTTTATCGAAATGTCAAAATCATCCACAACATCATATGGCAATTGGTCCTCCGCCATAACATCGGAACTTATTGTCAGTGACAGTATCTCCATCGCAGAACCACAACTAACCAGCAATGCCATCTATTATATCGAATGTCGACCAAAAGAAGCTGGCCGCTGCGTTATCGTCAAAGCAAAAGATGGCATAACAACTGATATTTTACCCGCACCCTTTAGTGCCCGATCTCGGGTTCACGAATACGGCGGCGCCAGTTTTTGCCTGGGTGAAAATCAACTCTTCTTTATCAATGACAGCGACCAGGATATATACCGAATTAAAGACCAAAAAATTACACGTATTACTAACGCAGCAGATCAACGCTTTGCCGATTTAAGCGTTGATAAAAAACATCATCGCATCATTGCTGTTTGCGAAACGCACCAACGCAATCAAGTCACCAATACCATCGTTAGTATCGATATGTCCAATGGTGAAATAACCACCATAGAACAGGGCGATGATTTTTACGCCAGCCCAAGATTGAGTGTCGATAGCAATCAACTTTGCTGGCAAAGCTGGAATAACCCCAACATGCCCTGGAACGGCAATATATTATGGCTGGCTGATATCGATAACACCGGCCTTCCTGTAAACAAAAAACACATTGCGGGCGCTGATAACATTTCAGTGTTTCAACCACAATGGTCACCCGACAACATATTGTACTTTATTGCCGATGATACTGACTGGTGGCATTTATACCGCCATAATCGTTCGGTCACCAACGAACAACTCACCATCGGTGAAAAAGAATTTGGCTTGCCCCAGTGGGTTTTCGGACAATCAAGCTACGCCTTTATCAATGAAGACAATATCGTGTGCAGCTATCAGGAAAATGGACAAGCGACGCTTGCTTTACTGTCACTTAGTGAGAAACCAACACTCACTAAAATAGCAACAACATGGACTCACTTTGCGGCAATCAGAACAAATAATAAGTCGCTTTGTTTTATAGCGGCCTCTAGTGAAAGTTTTCCCCAATTAATATCTGCACCATTGACCGACAAGCAATGCTCTTCACTCGAATTGGACTGCACCGTTATAAAATCATCTTGCCAGTTACCTGTATCTAACAAATATTACTCAACAGCAAGACACATAACGTTCACCAATCGCCATCAGCAACAAGTACATGCCAATTATTACCCACCAACAAATCCGAGAATCACTACCAATACCGAGGAAAAGGCAGCACCATTAATTGTTATCTGCCATGGCGGACCCACCGGCCAGTCCGGCATCGCACTCGACCCGAAAAAACAATTCTGGACATCCCGTGGCTTTGCACTGCTGGATGTTAATTACAGTGGCAGCACGGGCTATGGCACAAAATACCGAGAACGCCTCAACAAAAACTGGGGCGAACTCGATGTCCACGATTGTTGCGATGCGGCCCTGTTTGCGGTTTCTCAAGGCTGGGCCAATAAAGACCAGCTGATTATTCGTGGTAGCAGCGCGGGAGGTTATACCGTATTAGCCGCGCTAACATTCGAACAGGTATTCTCCGCCGGTGCCAGTTATTACGGTATCTCTGACCTCAGCAGTCTAGCAACCGATACACACAAATTCGAAGCGCACTACCTGGATAAACTTGTTGGACCCTACCCTGACGATGCTTTTTTATATCAACAACGTTCCCCTATCAACAGCACAGACAAACTTAATTGCCCGGTTATTTTTTTTCAGGGTGTTGAAGATAAGGTCGTACCCAAAGCACAGGCTGAAAAGATGGTTGAGGCATTAAGGGAAAAAGGTGTTCCTGTTGCTGCGCAATATTTTCCTGGCGAGCAACATGGTTTTAGGTTAGCGGAAACCATTGTTCAATCGCTGGAAAACGAGTTACGTTTTTATCAGTTAATATTTAATTTAAAAGCCAAAGATGACATTCATTTTAAAGGCGATATTCAACTACATAATATTTAATTCACCGAAACTAAAAACGAAGCGGGACGTTCGGCGGTGCAGAAAACGCTTCAACTTAAAAATAATTAACGCTATACGACTCCTCACTTTGCTTAATAATATCACCGTAATGCGTGGTAAATTTACCGCGTTTTTTATCTTTATAATATAACTTCAACGTTTCATGAATAACGTGAAAAGCAATATTCTGCCAGGGGATTTCATCTTCCGTGACTAACGCCACCTCAAGACTTTCCTGACCAGCACTAGCCTGACCATCGATCAAATCACCAAGATACATAGTGTATACCTGACTAATATGCGGGATGCTGAACACGCAAAATAAACGCATATTTTCTACCTTTGCATTCGCCTCTTCAGCCGTCTCTCTAGCTGCGCCCTGCATGTTTGATTCAGCATTTTCCATAAACCCTGCCGGCAGCGTCCATAAGCCATG
>JAESSQ010000136.1 GCA_016764035.1 Gammaproteobacteria bacterium | reverse complement strand
GATTATGATGAAACCATTGCCTTGCCGTTATGGATTGTCGATGAGTTAGATGAAACGGCAGAAGATAGTACGCGCGAAAGTCTCGATGAAAAAGGTGAAGTAGATAAACAGTTGCTAGCTGGTTACGGTGAGAATCATCTGTATACACAGCATATAAAGATCAAAGGTGGCACGGTTATCATCAATGGTGACAATATTCCTAATGGCCATAATGTCTGGTTGGCGGGTAAGAAAGTGCCGGTGAACGAGCAAGGCCAATTTGTCAGTGAAGAACTATTTCCACGTGGCATGCATACCATCGAAGTTGCTGTATTGGATAACGAAGGCAACGGCGAATTGTTTTTGCGAGATATGGAGTTTGCCAGAAATGACTGGTTCTATGTTGCGTTAGGTGACATTACTATTGCCCATAATCGCACTACCGGTCCGGCAAAACTGGTAACACAGGACGAGGACGAATTTAATAATGACATTAACGTTATCGGTCGTTTTGCTTACTATACCGAAGGTACCTTTGGTGATGACTGGCAGTTGACCAGTAGTGCCGATACCCAGGAAGCGCCGTTCGATGAGCTGTTTAGTAACTTTCTGGAAAAAGATCCACGCTCATTATTAAGACGTCTTGATCCTGATCTTTTCTACCCGACGTTTGCAGATGACTCGACTCTGGAAGAACGTGCGCCGACGTCGGGTAAGTTATATGTACGGCTACAACGTCATAATAATTACGGCATATTGGGTAATTTCTCCATTGGCTATCTCGATACTACGTTGTCGCATATTGACCGTGGTCTGTATGGTGTAACCGGTCATTTCGAGACAGAAGAATATACCTCCTTTGGCGAACAGAAATTCCTCATCGATGGTTTTGCCGCTGAGCCGGGTACGATTTCGGGTCGTGATGAATTTAGAGGTACAGGTGGTTCGCTTTACTTCTTACGTCATCAGGATGTGTTGATCGGTTCTGATCGCATTAGAATCGAAGTGCGTGACAAAGATTCCGGTGTGGTTATCGGAGTTAAAAATTTAGTGCCGGTCATCGATTATGATTTCGATTATATACAGGGCAGAATTTTATTAAGCCAGCCGCTGGCTTCGCTTGCTGATGATGGTTTACTGATTTCGGATAATTCGCTTAGCGGTAACCCAGCGTATCTGGTTTCACGTTATGAATACTCACCGGGGTTCGACGAGATTGATACCTTGTCACTAGGTGGCCGCACACATTACTGGTTTAACGATAACGTCAAATTAGGTGCAACCATCAGTTCGCAACAACAAGACGATGAAGACAGTACCTTAAATGGTATTGATTTAACCTTACGTAAAAATACCGGTACCTGGTTACGACTTGAAATAGCTAGCAGTGAAGGCGCAGGCGGCGACACGCTCGATTCTATCGATGGTGGTTTCAGCTTTAATGATGTTGGTGCTGGTCTAGATGCTAATGCAAAAAGTAATGCTTACCGTGTTGAAGGTAGCTTCCTGGTCAATGATATTGTTTCAGGTAGCAAAGGTAGCGCGACTTTCTATGCGCAGCAGAGTGATGCTGGTTTCTCGGCACCTGGGCAATTAACCAATACTGACCTTAGTTTATTAGGTGGTCGCTACAATACAGCATTAAACAAGCGCTGGAATCTGGATGTAAAATTCGATGCCCGTGATCAGGATCTGGCGTTAGCAACAGAAGCGTTGGATGTATCGACATCCTATCAGGCGACTGAACGCTGGCGTATAAGTGGTGGTGGTCGATTTGATACCCGAACCGATAATTCGCTAACCTTAGCCGCTACCCAAAAACAGGGTGACCGATTAGATCTTGCTGTCGAAGCCAGTTATAATTCAAAAGCAAACTGGACAGCCTATGGTTTCGCACAGACAACCGCAGCAACAAGTGGTAACCGTGAAGATAATCATCGTCTGGGAAGTGGTGGTAGTTTGCGCGCGACCGATCGCCTGACGCTAAATGGTGAAGCTTCGTTTGGTAGCCAGGGTACGGGTATAACCGCAGGTACCGATTACCTGGTTAGTGACCGAACCAATGTTTACAGCGCTTACACATTAGAAGATGCACGTTCCGATAACGGCTTACGTTCGCAACGTGGTAACTGGAATACGGGCATGCGTTCGCGTTACAGCGACACTATAAGTGTTTATGGCGAAGAACGTTACACACATGGTGATGTGCCTACAGGCCTGACGCATGCCTTCGGTGTTGATTATGTCCCCAGTGAGCATTGGAACTTTGGTGCAAGTATTGAAGCGGGCAAGCTCGAAGATAAAAACACCGGTGCAGAAACAGACCGTCAGGCGATTGGATTCAATGCCGGTTATAACTTTGGTGCAGTTATTTATTCGCTAGCGCTCGAGTATCGTATCGATGATACGAAAAGTGCTGATACCACGTCGTCCAAACGTAAAACCTGGCTGATGAAAAACAACCTTAAATACCAGGTTGATTCTGACTGGCGCTTCCTTGCTAAAGCAAATTTCTCGGAGAGTGAAAGTTCGCAAGGTGAATTATTCAGCGGAAATTTTGCTGAAATTGTCTTGGGTTACGGCTATCGCCCTATCGATAATGATCGTTTAAATACACTGTTTAAATACACCTATTTTTATAATGTTCCGTTCGGTGATTTATCGACAACTGACCCATTAACGGGGCAGGTAGTGGGTGCGAGTAGCCCTGTCGATTTTATTCAGAAAAGCCATATATTGTCATTGGACACTATTTATGATCTGACACAACGTTGGAGTCTGGGTGGCAAATATGCTTATAGGCTAGGGCAATTAGCGCAAGATCGCTTAAATCCAGACTTCTTCGATAGCAGAGCTAGTCTGTATGTGCTACGTGCCGACTGGCACTTTACCCATCGCTGGGATGCGCTTATCGAAGCACGACTACTAGACTTACCCGATGCACAAGATCGTAGGTCAGGTGCATTACTGGGTTTATATCGCCACATCGGCAGCAATATAAAAGTGGGTGTGGGTTATAACTTTACCGATTTCTCAGATGATTTGACAGATCTCGACTTTGATAGCCAGGGTGTGATTATAAACTTTGTAGGTAAAATTTAATACAACATTTATTAATGTTAGACAACAAAAGGACACGAATACATGAATGACAGTAATTCCAAAGAATCCAGAGCAAGAAGTTTATTGAAGGCATTTTCTTGGCGCATTATAGCCACAACAACAACAATAGTCATAGCCTATGTTATTACGGGAGAGACTGAAACCGCTATCACTATTGGTGGCATAGAATTTTTTAGTAAATTCATAATTTATTACATTCACGAAAGAGCATGGCTGCTGGCCCCACAAGGATCTATACGAAAGGTTCTTGCATTTAAGAAATAATATGTCTAACAAGTGTGAATTTGTATATGTTTATTTAGCGTGGGTATGACCTTTATGTACCATAAAGAATGTTTGAGAATAGCAGGGCCAGATCTCGCTATGTTGTTCTGCAAAATCTGACCTTGATATTTGGTAAAGATAACGTATGAAATATTTTTTATTATCAATTATTTTCTTCGTATTGTATTTCACAATCGCTACTTTTTCGGAAATATATAAGTGGGTTGATGAAAATGGTTATATCCCATTTAGTGATAAACCACATTCAACAGTACAAGAAATAAAACCACAGAATACAATTAAGCAAGAAAATGAAGAAAGCAACGTTGCGATAAACAAAAAACAAAATGTTACTGTTTCGTATAAAAGTCTTCTTAATAGCAATGTACTTAAGTTGCGCTCAATGCTTAAGAAAAAAGAATTTAATGCTTTGAATGAAGCGATAGCGCAATTGGATGCGGCTTATAAATCCAATAAATTGAGTGAAGATACATACTTTACTGCGTTCGATGCTTTTAATATTAAGAATGAGAAGTTATCTTCTACCTTTGATTTATGGGTTTCTTCAACACCAAAAGCGTATCAACCATACCTTGCCAGAGGGATTTTTCAGTATCATATTGGGTGGCTTCATCGCGGAGGAGACTGGTCAAGTGAAACGAAAGATGAGAAAAAGTTGCAATTGTCAAAGTATTTGTCAAAAACCTCTGATGATATTCTCAAGTCACTTAATATCAAAGACGATTCAATGATTTCATATTATTATTTAATGCGAGTTGCAACCACGCGTGGCCAACAAGATGAGAGTGAGCAACTGCTGAGAAAAACATTAAAAATTAACGCGTCGTCATACAGGATAAGGGCTGAGTTTTTAAGGTCGCTTACTCCACGATGGGGTGGTTCTTTTGAAGCCATGCAAGCGTATTTAATAGATGCTTCACGCGCAATAAGTGAATATCCTCAATTAAAAGTTCTTGAAGGCTATATCTATAATGAAGCGGGTGACATACGAATGATAGATAAGCAATATAATTCAGCGAATGATTATTTTAGTAAAAGTCTGGAGTTCGGTGATTATCATGCAACGTTGTTTAAGCGAGGTAAGAACAATAATCGACGTGAAGAATATGCAGATTCATTACGTGATCTTAATTCTGCGATAGATATGAATTTTGAAAAACCGTTATATTATTATTGGCGTGCGCGTACATTAATTTCTTTGAACGAATTTGATAAAGCCATGAATGATATTCAGGCGTCTATTCAACTCGATCCATATTATAAATATTCCCAGAATACGCGAAAGTGGTTAGCTGCCAAATTTCATAATGAGGCCTATACATTAAGAGAAAGCCAAAATAATGAGTCGGCGGTTGATAACTACACCAAAGCGATTCGATTAGACCCAAAAAATGGCGACCTGTATCAGGGAAGAGCGAGAGCGCATATTCAAGAACGTGACCTTAGTTCAGCATTAGCGGACATGAAGAAAGCGATTGATGTCGACCCTGATAATTATCATCATTACGCTCTAATAGATTATATTTTGATTAAGAATAATGATTACGACCAAACCATAAAGTACTGGAAGCAATACATTAAACGTCACCCAGATGATGGCCGTGCTTATGTTGAAGTTGGCGGCACTTACTATCGTAAAGGTGATATAAAATCAGCAATAAAATATGCAAAAATTTCTGCAGATTTGGGTAATCTAGAAGGAATTGAAGCATATGAAAAGTTCAAGCATATGATTCAGTAAGATGAAAATTATTACTTAAGAGGTAAGCCGTTTTTACTAGATCCTTTTTACTGGATGCATTGATCGAAGCTCGGTTGTTAGACTTGCCCGATGTACAAGGCCGCAGGTTAGGCGCACTACTGGGTTTATATCGCCACATTGGTAGCGATATAAAGTGGGTATGGGTTATAACTTTACCGACTTCTCAGATGATCTGACTAATCTTAACTTTGTGGGTAAGATTTTAGACAGGACATTGTTATGTTTTATTTTGAAATTGAAACATAAATAAAATATATTTTTTAACTTCTGTAAACTTTTTCGAGTTAAGCAAAATCATTTCATCATTAATCTTTTGTTTTTTTCTTCTGATTAAATAATTGATTATTTTTGTAATAATTGGGTGTTTGTAGCGAAATTTTTCGGTGGCAATATCAAACGCAATAAATCCACGCTCAACAAGTTGCTTGGAAAAGTCTAGTGTTTTTACGATTTTTGCCGTTATGTCATTGTCAATAATCATCGTAAAGTTATTATTGTCTGCTTCTGAAATATAACGATTAAGGTTGTGGCCGCTTTTACCAAGTACGCCGTCAGCGTTATCGAGTACAAAATAATCAATATTAATAAGAAAGCCGCCAGGGTTTAATACAAGTGCAGCAGTTGTAAATAACATTTCTATCGGTATGTATTGTCCAGATTCACTCATAATAATGCAGTCGTATCGTAATGTGGGTTTGAATTCTTCAAAACGATAAAAGTGAAAAGGGCGACCATTGGTTTTAATGGAGTATAAATCTTTTTGATTTATATCAGGTGACAGGCCTTCTACCTGATAACCAGCATTAGCTAATCGTTTAGATAATTCCCCCGTACCACAGCCAACATCTAAAATAGTGGTTACACCGTCAGGTATAGCGTCTACGATTAGGTCTTCATATCGTTGCTGTGCAATTTTTAGATTGGCTATTGTCAGTTCATCGTCTTCGTTCCAAATACCATAGTGAAGATGATCCAAACCAAGCACTTGATTGTAAAAACGTAGAGCACGATCATTTTTAGGTTTCTTTTGTTTCATTTTAGTAATGTAATCCAGTGAGCTAAAAGGTTTCCATGAGAGCCATCATTTGTTTATTGTTTTTAAATAAACGAGAATTATCTTAGCAGGAATCCATAAGCAACAAAGAAATTTTAACCGGAAAAAGGTAGGTTAAGAATGGAGGAAGTACGCCTAATAAGTGATTGCATCATTTTTGTACGTGAAGTGACAACGATATCAGAAAAACTCTGAATCGGCGTTTTTTTGTCATTCATGGTAGTGTTCAAGAAGTCATCAAGCGAGTGGAGCACTTAGCCTGGTAATGGTTTGCATCGATTAGATCTGTATGAAGCAGTAAATAACGTGAGTTAAGTATATTAAATGAAATTTTAGAAACATTTGAGCGGAGCTAAACATGGAAGCAGATAGTGTAAGCATGACGGCAATCGTTGGTATTATCGGAGCGATACTTACCGTCTTTATCAAGCTGTTTGATGTAATCAACTCCTGGAAAAAAAGTCGAAAAGATGACATACGTGTAAAAAAAGAAATTGATGATACGCTTAAGGAAGTTGAATTTATAAACGGTTGGCTTACGGCTGTTAATAATTCGACGAATGATAAAGAGAGAAATGCACGACGGAATATCGCGCTTAACCGTCTAGATAATTTAATGTCACATTATCAAAGTTATTGTAGTGTTGAAAAGATCGAACCAACCATTGCCGATGCCACAAAAGGCAATAAAGGCTTTTATGCGATGAGTGTTTTTCTTGGCCTAGTTATATTAGGTTTGTTTGTTGATGATGAAGACAATTGGTCGATGACTTATTTTCAAAATAACCTGGATTCAGACACGTTGCTAGTTTTTGGTATTTTCTTCGTTATCTGGATTTATTTTTTATTCAATAGCCGTTTTTATAGCAAAATTCGTAATAGTTAATCACGTTACACCACTGCTTACTTGGCGTAGTGGCACGGCTTGTGTAATGTCCGTATCGTCACCTTACTTTTAAAGCATCTGTCATTACGTTATCATCGCATTCAATAATTGTTCTCGCTGTATAATTTGCAGTATTGATAAAAGAACGAGATAAATGTTATGTCTGATAACCGTTCAAATGATAAAACGCCTAAAACAGCGCAGCCTTTGGCAGAGAGCCCGTCAGAAGAGATTGCGCAAGATGTTGAGTCCGCTCCGCGTGGGCCTGATCTGGTGCATGCTTTTGCCAGGTCGGCTTTGGGCATTAAGTTAACGTATGTCGACTGGGCGCTGCAAAGCATTGCCCCTGAATGGTCAATCCTCGATCAACCAAAAATATTGATAAAAAACCATATGTTGCTGCCTGATCTTGCGGGTTGGGAGTGTGAAGACTTTTCTTCGTTATCGGAGCAGGCCGTCATCGAAAGTGTACCCGACTGGATCGGTGAGGTTTTAAGTTCTACAGCAGGGGAAAATGACCGTGTCGTTAAAATGCCTCTGTACGCCAGGTTAGGGGTAAAGTATTTTTGGGTGGTCAACCCCAATTTGCGTACATTGAAAACCTATCGGCTGGAAAACCAGAACTGGTGTTTAGTGGCGAGTTATAAGGATGATGATAAAGTGTGCGAGTCACCTTTTGATTCGTTTGGTTTTCCACTGAATAATTTGTGGAGTACGTAACAGTACCTCTTTGCTATTGAGAAAAATAATTAAACCTTGACCGTCGATGCGGCTAAGTGATGTTTGTAAACATATATAATATTAAACATGAGACCAGTACCTGTTATTGGTCATGACAACCACTTGAGGATGAGCTTTCCGATGCCCGTTAATTTAAATTACACCGATTTCGCCCCCATGCGCCCTTATGGCTTACCTATAGTTATTGTTCATGGTTTATTTGGTTCGTCTTCTAACTGGGGCTCTATCGCTAAAGAATTGATGGATGCGCATACTTATAGGGTGATTGATATAGACCTGAGAAATCATGGTGGCTCGCCACATGCCGACAGTATGTCTTATGCGGAGATGGCCGAAGATATTAAACAATTGATGGATACGTTGTCTATCGATAAGGCTTCGTTTATGGGTCATAGCATGGGCGGCAAAGTTATGATGACTTTTGCGCATATGTTTCCAGAATATATAAAACATTTAATCGTTGTCGACATTGCCCCTGTCACTTATGACATTGATCATACTCCACAAATTAATGCTATGTTGCAACTTGATCTTGGCAAGGTATCTAATCGACAGGATGCAGATAATGCGCTAGCAAAAGATATTCCTGAAGAAGGTGTTAGGCAATTTTTGTTACAAAATTTAAAGTCGCAAGATGAGCAACAAGATGGGAAGTATCAGTGGCGCCTTAATCTTTCCGTTATTAAAGATTCGTTAGATGAAATCAGTAGCTTTCCAACCGACATAGATACGACGAATATTGCTTATCCAGTGCTTTTCATAGGCGGTGAAGAATCAGAGTATTTTCAGAAAGAACATGTCAGCGCTGCAGTCGCCAGTTACCCGTCGGCACAGATTGTTGTTATGCCCAGGGCGAGCCATTGGGTGCACGTGGAGAAAGCCGATCAGTTTATTAATCTTATCGCCGATTATGTCTCGCGCGCTTAAGTAGAGGTGTTTTCTAGTTAAGAAGTTTTAATTTACGAAAGTTCTTCTTCTAATAGAAGCAGTCGTTCGACCGTACCAACGTCGGTCCATCGGCCATTATAAAGTTGTCCGCTGACCAGGTCGTCATCGCTTTTTTCTCTGATGATAGGCCCCAGCGGGAGTCGACCGGGGCTGTATTTCTGGAAAAACTCGGCGCGATAAATACCGATGCCACTGTAGGTGTGCATATCGTCACCTGTGTTACGTATCAATCCAGCCTGCAAGGCGAAATCACCTTTTGCGTTATGCTCTGGGTTCTTAACAAGAATTAAATGCGCGAGTGTCTTTGCGTTTATTTCAGCTAAGTCAGAAAAATCAAAGTCACACCAGATGTCACCGTTGATAACAAGAAATGGTTCGTCGCCCAATAACGGTAGTGCCTTGATGATACCGCCCGCGGTTTCCAGGGCTTCATCTTCATCGGAATATTGAATAGTTATATTATAGTTTTCGCCATTGCCAAGTTCGGCATGTATTTTTTCAGCTAGCCAGGCAGTGTTGATGACGATCTCTTTAAAGCCAGCATCCGCCAGGTTTTTCAGGTGATATTCGATCAGCGATTTGCCGGCGACCTTGATTAAAGGTTTGGGTGTTGTATCGGTGAGTGGACGCAGGCGGTCGCCTCTACCAGCCGCGAGTATCATGGCTTTCATGCGGTTACGTCGCTACTTTTTATGACGGCAGTATCTTTGAGTAATTGCTTTAATGGTTGTAGTTCGTCATATTGTTCGCATACATCGAGAACATACTTTAGTGTGAGTGGTAAATCGTTTAAGTATTGTGCTTTACCGTCGCGGTAATTTAGGCGTGCGAAGATGCCCAGTATTTTTAGATGACGTTGTACGCCCATTAAATCAAACCAGCGAAGCAGTGTATCTTTTTCGATAGAATGTTTTTGTGGCAGTTTTGCTAGAAAATAATCTAGCCAGTGTTCGATATTTTCTTTAGGCCATTCGATATAACAGTCTTTAAAAAGTGAAACTAAATCATAAGTGATGGGGCCGATAACAGCATCTTGATGATCAATGACGCCTGGGTTGTTGTGATCGGTAATCATGAGATTGCGTGAATGATAATCGCGGTGCACGAATACCTGTGGTTGTTCTCTTGCACTGTTTATTAATAATTTAAAAATACCTGTTAACGATGATTTTTGCACCTGGTTTAATTGCACGCCGAGATGTTTATTTAGGTACCAGGTTTCAAACAGGTCTAATTCTGTTTGCAGACGACCTTCGTTGTACGTTGGTAATTTGGAATCTATGCGCTGCATTTTTATTAAGGCATCGATTGCATCCTTGTACAGCATGTCTGCGCAGTTATGGTTTAGCTGTTCCAGATAAGGTGTATTACCTAAGTCATCAAGCAATAAAAAGCCTTGTGTTAAATCCATGGCGACAATATTGGGTGCGTTAACATCGGCGCTTCTGATTAGCTTGGTAATATCGACAAACGGTCGGCAGCCTTCTTTTTCTGGTGGAGCGTCCATCACGATATAAGTAAGGTTGTTCTTGTTATTTCGAACGCGAAAATATTGCCTGAAACTGGCATCTGCTGATGCAGGCTGTAGGTCGATATAGGTGTTTTTGGCCAAACTTTCCAGCCATTGGTGAAGTTGAAATTGACGTTCCACGCTAGTGTGCCTCGGCTACCTGTTCTTATTGTTATACTATGTACACTAAAAATACATTGTAACGTAATGAGAGAAGAAGTATGAATAAATCAGTTGTTGTTGTTGGTTTGGGTGAAATGGGCAGCGTTTTTGCACGTGGTTTTTTACGTACCGGTTATAGCGTACATCCGGTAACACGTGATATGCAAATGCAGCAAGTAGCCGATGCTATTGCGTTACCCGAGCTAGTGCTTATTGCTGTCGGCGAAGCTGATTTACATACACAGTTGGCTCTGGTGCCCGAGGCATGGAAAGATCGTCTGGTGTTGCTACAAAATGAATTATTACCTGGAGATTGGCAGCGATATAATATTGATCCTACGGTTATATCTGTCTGGTTTGAGAAAAAGAAAGGACAAGATTCCAAAGTTATTATCCCGTCACCAATTTATGGAAAATACGCACAGACGGTAGCGGATGCTTTGGCTGCTATTGATATTTCTACTAAGGTGCTTAGCAGTGCTGCAGCACTTATGCACGAACTGGTAGTAAAAAATGTTTATATTCTGACCACGAATATCGCTGGTCTGGCGGTTGCAGGTAATGTCGGCCAGTTGTGGGATGAGCATAATCAGCTAGCGCGAGATGTGGCTGATGAGGTGATTAAATTGCAGGAGGTTCTCTCTAGTCAAACATTTGATAACCCGTCATTAATAGAAGGTATGGTTCATGCGTTTAATGGCGATCGAGAACATATGTGTATGGGACGCAGTGCGCCGATTCGGTTGAAACGTGCATTGGCGATAGCGCAAATTAACGATATAAAATTAACGACGTTGGAAAAAATTGGTCAGCTTTAACTATTGAGGTTTATTTAACAGAGTGATTGGTTAACGACCGCCAAATAATGAGCCAAGGATGCCGCGAAGTATTTTTCTGCCTAGCTGATTCCCGATACTTCTGGCGGCGCTTTTTATCATAGCTTCCATCGGTGTCTGGCGACTACTTCGTCTTGTTGTCGTGCCTTTTTTTCTTTTGTTGGTTTTTTTCTGTGCTGCTTGTTTGGCTGTTTTTTCTTGTTCTTCTGCACGTTTCAAGGCTTTTTCTTTTAATAGCTCATGTGCCGATTCTCGATTAATGATGTTCTCATATCTGCCTTTGTATGGCGAATTATCAATATGTTGTTTTCGTTCTTTTGCTGTTAATGGTCCGATACGTGATTCAGGTGGTTTAATGTAAACGTGTTCAACGGGTGTAGGACGTCCGTCTGCATCTAACACCGAGACCAGCGCTTCGCCAACGCCGAGCTCGGTGATGAGTTGTTCGGTATTAATTAATGGATTAGGTCGGAAAGATTGTGCCGCCGCTCTAACAACTTTTTTGTCTTTTGGCGTGAACGCCCGTAAGGCATGTTGTATTTTCATACCTAGTTGACCCAAAATATCCTCAGGTATATCCATAGGGCTTTGGCTAATAAAATAGATGCCTACCCCTTTAGAACGAATTAAGCGAACCACCTGTTCGATTTTGTTTATCAATGCATTCGGTGCGCTATCAAAAATAAGATGGGCTTCATCAAAAAATAAAACAAACGTTGGTTTGTCGGCGTCACCTACTTCGGGCAAGTTTTCAAATAACTCAGCCAGTAACCAGATTAAAAAACAGGCATAGAGTTTTGGTGACTGATGAATGAGTTTACTGACATCAAGCACATTGACCAGACCATTTCCAGAGAAGTCTTTTTTTATTAAGTCTTCGAGTTGAACAGCGGGTTCGTTAAAAAAATGCTGCGCACCTTGTTCGTCAAGGATTAATAATTTGCGTTGGATAGCCCCGATGCTGGATGAAGAGATATTGCCGTAGTCCACTTTAAGTTCTTTAGCATTGTTTGCCATCCAGGAAAGCATCGAACGTAGGTCATTAAAATCCAGTAATAACATGCCGTTATCATCAGCTATTTTAAAACAGGCGTATAAGATGCCGGTTTGTGTATCATTGAGTTCGAGTAAACTAGAAAGTAGCAGTGGCCCCATATCCGATATCGTGGTTCTTAGGTTATGGCCTTTTTTACCCATTAAATCCCAGAACACAGTTGGTGTTGCACGAAATTGAAAATCTTCAATGGCAAGTTGTTTTACGCGGGCATCAATTTTTGGATGTGCTTTTCCTTGCGTCGCAATACCTGATAAATCACCTTTTACATCGGTGAGAAAAACCGGGACGCCGATACGCGAAAAACCTTCGGCCATATTTTGTAGTGTAATAGTTTTACCGGTGCCGGTAGCACCTGCAATTAAACCATGTCGGTTTGCCATTTTTGCGTCCATGATAAAAGGACTATTCGTGGTGCCGCCAATAACAAGACCAGGGTAATCGTTCATTCCATGCTCCGATACGAAAAAAAGAAAACATTATTAAATCATGAACTGAGCAAAGAAACAAAAACATGTAAAATTATTATAATTAAATCGTAGCTAAAAACGTGGAAGCATTTTGAGGTGTGTACACAATAAACACAGAGAGCTAAAAGTAAAATGCGAATTTGGATTGATGCTGATGCTTGCCCGGTGGTAATAAAAGAGATTTTATACCGAGCAGCTGAGCGCACTAAAATACAACTAACGTTGGTTGCTAATCAACAAATGACTATTCCAAAATCATCTTTTATTGATTCGATTCAGGTGCATCAGGGATTTGATGTTGCTGATAATGAAATTGTTAAGCGGTTAGTGGCAGATGATTTAGTTATTACCAGTGATATTCCACTTGCGGCTGATGTTATCGAAAAAGGTGGCCTTGCATTAAGTCCACGTGGTGAATTATATACAGCCAACAATATTAAGGCGCGATTAAGTATGCGAGACTTTATGGAGTCTTTACGCTCTAGTGGTGTTGATACGGGCGGGCCTGCTGCGATGAACCAAAGTGATAGAAAATCATTTGCCAATCACCTGGATAAGTTATTGACGGAACATGTGCAAAAAGACAAATAGTGTAATTGTAACTAATTGATTTATATTTATTATTTTGGTAAAAAAGTATAAGTGATGTTTTTTTGTTCAGGACGTTTCGGTGGTTACAGCAAGATTTGAAATTTCGGCCCTGATTGATTTTATTGATTATCAGAAAATTTTTAATGATTGCAGTAATAGAGGTTACAATGAAAATTTGGCACGAGAATTGCCTTAGATAATTCTTACATTATTGTGATAGGTACTTGAATTAAAAGGAACGATTCGTTGACTATAGAGGAAAATTGTATATAATTCACACAGCTTGAAAGTACAACTTATATTTATGTAATACCATTTCGATGTTTTTCTATAGTGTTAGCTTTAGTACACCGTCCTGTTTTTTACAAGTAATAGCAACCTTCCGGCGAAACAGTCTCACAACCGAGGCTACAATTACTCATTAATGATTAGGAAATAACACTATGTCAACAACTACAGGAACCGTTAAATGGTTCAACGAATCTAAAGGTTTTGGTTTTATCGAGCAAGAATCTGG
>JAESSQ010000135.1 GCA_016764035.1 Gammaproteobacteria bacterium | reverse complement strand
TTGTTATCGACATAACTATGATATTCATCACCCGGTTCTATATGTGCCTGACGGCACTGATCGACGGGCAATGTAATTTGTCTTTTTGCACTCACATTAGGCATGGTACAGTCTCCTTTACTATATGATTATTTGTAAAGAATAACCGTGTCTTTACAATTTGTCAATAAGTAAAGAATACCGGGTGTGCCATAAACTAAAAGAAGAAACAGTTTGTGTAGGGATCGAAAATTACCCAATCTTGAATGTCCCCTTTGTGCGGATTTGTGGGTTTTTAGTGATTCTACGCCAAGGTCTACTATGTGGTGAGAACTATCAGCCACTGAAAATTCCTCGAACGCCTGCTTTAGATCGACAGTTGAAAGTTGTATCTATAATCACATTCGCATGCATACAGGTAGCTAGACATCATTGCCAATTGTAAGAACATATCAAAAAAACAGCAGATTTATTTGTCAAATCAATTATGAGCTTCTACAACTCATACGCCTAATAACGCCAACATATTATCCAGGTTAATGATTTTCACGCCAAGTTTTTCAGCTTTGCTTAACTTTGAACCGGCATTATCACCAGCAAGTAAATAATCTGTTTTAGTGGAAACGCTACCAGTGACTTTTGCGCCAACGGCAAGTAATTTTTCTTTTGCTTCGCCGCGAGACATTGCAGGTAACGTACCCGTAATAACAATTGTTTTACCCGTTAACTCACTCGCCACATCCGATATTAGCTTCTGCTGTTTATTTTCTTTTATTTTAATACCAGCCGATTGTAATTGATCAATCACATCCAGATTATGCGGCTGCTGAAAAAAGGAGACAATATGCTGGGCAACGATGGGGCCAATGTCCTGTACCTCGAGCAACTGATCGATGTCAGTTTCTTGTATGGTAGATAAACTCATGAACGCGTTTGCCAAATTCATCGCAGTTGTTTCACCAACCTCACGTATACCTAATGCATAAAGAAATTTAGCTAAGGTAGGCTGTTTACTTTTTTCAAGTGCTGCCAACAAATTGGATGCTGATTTATCGCCCATGCGTTCGAGTGAAACCAGGCTATCGAAGCTTAACTGAAACAGGTCTGCCGGTGTGCTAATCAAACTTTCATCTACCAGCTGTTCGATTAGTTTATTACCAAGGCCATCGATATCCATAGCTTTGCGTGAGGCAAAATGCTTAATAGCTTCTGCTCGTTGTGCGCTGCAATATAAACCGCCTGTACAACGCGCAGTCGCTTCGCCTTCTAGCTGCTCAATATCTGAGCCACATACCGGGCAATGGTTTAACATTTGAATCTGCACAGAAGACTGCTTTCTTGAACCTGGCACAACACGCACAACTTCAGGTATGACATCACCCGCTCGCCTTACAATAACCTGATCACCGACTCGAACATCCTTACGGCGAATTTCATCCATGTTATGTAAAGTTGCGTTACTCACGGTTACGCCACCAACAAAAACGGGGTCAAGTCGTGCTACCGGTGTAATTGCACCCGTACGCCCGACCTGAAAATCAATATCTAGAATGTGACTAATCTCTTCCTGTGCAGGAAATTTATGCGCGATAGCCCAACGTGGTGCACGTGCGACAAAACCAAGACGATGTTGAAATGCAATAGCATCAACTTTATAAACAATACCATCGATATCATAAGGCAGAGCATCACGATTATTTAATATATTTTCATAATACGAAAGACACGCTTTTACACCTTTAACACGCTTTATCTCACGACAAACCGGCAGACCAAATGTCTGTAGCTGCTGCAATATTTCATAGTGTGTATTGCCTGCTAATTTTCCGCCTTCGACCACGCCCGTTGAATAACAATAGATACTCAACGGACGCTTAGCGGTTACCTTTGGATCAAGCTGGCGCAAACTACCTGCCGCTGCATTTCGTGGATTCGCAAATTCTTTTTCTTCGTTGAGCCTTGCTTGTCGGTTTAACGCTTCGAACCCGACTTTCGGCATAAACACTTCACCACGTACTTCCAGTACATCGGGATAATCTTTACCCAGTAACACCAACGGCACACTTTTCATTGTACGAATGTTTTGTGTAACATTTTCACCCATGCTGCCATCACCACGTGTTGCGGCATAAATTAAAGCACCTTTTTCATAGCGTAAACTAATTGCCAGACCATCGAGTTTTGGCTCTGCCGTATACTCAATCTCTTCATCATGCATTAATCGATCATGAACACGCTGATCAAAGGCATGTAATTCTTCTTCATTAAATACATTGTCTAACGACAACATGGGTAACTGATGTTGTATCTGACCGAATGCAGAAAGTGGTTTTGAACCGACACGTTGTGTTGGTGAAGAAGAAGAAATTAACGCAGGGTGCTTTTTTTCAAGGTCTAAAAGCTGCCGATATAAACGATCATATTCAACGTCGGGTAATTCAGGATCGTCCAGGACGTAATATTGATAAGCATGATACCGAAGATTTTCTCGTAAATCTTCGAGCTTTTTTTTAATTGAGACCGGCATGTATTACTTATCAGGTCTCACAGCTATGCTCAGGTTTATCTGCTGAAACAAATGTTGCAACCTGTGTACGGTAGCCTTCAGCATCCTGCTCTGTCAGTGTTTCACGTTTATGGTTACATAAACGTGCACCCAGTAAACCAGCAAATTGATAGCTTCGTTGTAACATTTCAGTAAGGTCATCAAGTGGATCGTCGCCCATGATTCTCATAAAAACCGTTAAACCGGAGGTTTTCATATCATGTAGCGTCTCGGCATCAAACGAACCGGGCTCTAGCATATTAGCCATGCTGAAAACGTTACGTGCTTCCGGTTTATAATGAAAGATATTCATCTCACCAAAAGTCAAACCCATGGCTTGTGCAGAACTGTTTATCTGTGAACCCAGTAAAACTTTCTCATTGCCAGGGTCTACTATTGGCAAAATGTACAACACGATAAAATTCGAAGGAATTTTCGCATCAGACGAATGGTCTGCATTTGATTGCTGAGGTTCATCTTCACTCGAAGATGCTATCGATACGCTACCCTCTGTATCGATATCCGCATCTATTCCAGCACCAGAAACAACACGAACTTCACCGACGCCCTCATCAACATCATCAAGATTTCTTGCCGCAAACGCAGGCAAATCTTCTTCAAGTTCATCGACCATTGAATGATTACGACGACGCCTGCTTCGCCCAAGAAAATAGATAAGCAGTACGAAAGCGATACCTACTGCTATTAGTACCCATCGCAATGATTCCATGACTAAGCTCCTACACCAGCCATCGTTGCTGCTTCTGCAACATCGACAGAAACCAGACGTGATACGCCAGACTCTCGCATGGTCACACCAGTAAGATGTTCCGACATTTCCATGGTGGTTTTGTTATGTGTGATAAATATAAACTGTACTCGCGAAGACATTTCTTTTACCAATTGACAGAATCGACCAACATTAGCTTCATCCAAAGGCGCATCAACCTCATCCAGCATACAGAAAGGGGCAGGATTAAGTTCAAATATAGCGAACACCAACGCAACGGCCGTAAGTGCTTTTTCACCACCGGACATAAGATGAATATTTGAAATACGCTTACCCGGTGGCCTCGCCATTATCGACACACCGGTATTTAAAAGATCATCGCCGGTCATTTCGAGGTAAGCCGTACCACCACCAAATAATTTCGGAAACATTTCCTTAATCCGAGAGTTAACATGGTCAAAAGTGTCTTTAAACCTGGTTCGGGTTTCTTTATCGATCTTAGCAATAGCCTGTTCTAATATCGTAAGTGCTGCGGTTACATCTTTGTCCTGACCATCTAAATATTCTTTACGCTGTAATTGTTCTTTATACTCTTCGATGGCGGCAAGGTTAATCGGCCCTAAACGTGAAATTTTTTGTGCGACTTCAGCGAGTTTCTGTTCCCATAATCTACTCGCAAACACTTGCGAGTCAGATGTTTGGTCTTCTGCTTCCTGTTGCACTAACCTTTCCAACGTAGTTTCTAAATCATTGTTGGTTTCTGCTAATTGCTCCAGTATAGTTTTACTACGTACACGTGTCTCCTGACTGTCGAGACGTAATTTTTCCAATTGCTCACGAACACCTTGCACGCGCTGTTCAATGTCATTTCGACGCTGCTCTAATGTGCGAAGAGTTTGCGTTATGTCTTCGACGTTACGGCGAGCTGCTGACAGGGCTTCTTCACTACGTAGACGTTGCTGTAAAAGTTTTTTAAGCTCTTCTTCGAGCAACGATATAGGCTGTGATGATTGCGATAATAAAGAGTCCAGATCGCGCTTGCGCTGTAATTGCGCAGCCTGTGCCTGCTCCATACGTTGAATGTTATGTTGCAAGCCACTCAGGCGTGTTTTTAAACCCTCAACACTAATGGCCAGTTGATGCGCCTGTTCACGATGTTGTTGCGAATTGGTTCTATGCTGTTGCAGTAACTGTTGTAAGTTTTCGCGCTGATTTTGCAAATCTTTTCGATCAGCTTCCATTTTTTCTGCGTTAGCTAGCGCCTCATTTCTACACCTGGTCGCTGTAGCGATATCTGTTTTATTCTCGCCGATTAACGTCTGTGTTTCTGCAAGTTCAGCATCAAGATCGTTACCGCGACTGGTTACATGCTCATGACGCGATTCACGCGCACTTATTTGTGCATGTATTTCGTTCAGGCGAGAATGTAATGCATTGACGGAGACTTGAATTTCTTCACGCTGTTGTTCATTGGTCTGTAATGTCTCACGTAATGCGCTTAATTCTGCCGTTATTTTTTCAGCTTGCTCTTCTTGCTCCAGCAAATCTTTCTGTAAATTTTTAATACTGCTTTCACGTGCAAGAACACCAGTGTTTGTATCTGTCTCTCTGCTTATGCGTAACCAGTTACTGCCTAGCCAAATACCATCTTTAGTAATGATACTTTCGTCATGCGCCAATTCGCTACGTAACTTTAAAGCATCGTTCAAATTATCGGCACAGCGAATACCCGATAAAAACTGGCTCAGCATTATTGATGATGTAACTTTATCTAACAATGCATCAACAGACATATTTGCTGACGTACTGGACTGTCCATTTTCCACCAATATCAAATTACTATTTTCAAGTGAAGAAAAGGCCGACGAAAATTGTGCGATATTATCGACACAGATAGCCTCAAGCGTGTCGCCAAGTACGGTTTCGACAGCTAGTTCCCAACCATCACTTACCGTCAGTTGCTCGGCAAAACGCCTGTTGTCTTTAATGCCACTTTTTTCCAGCCACTGTTGCGCTGCTTTATCTGTTTTACCTAATGCTGCTTCCTGTAATGCTTCCATAGAAGACAAGCTGCCCTGACATTGATGCATTTTACGACGAGCATCGGCAGATTGCTGTTCAATAACGGAGATACGTTCGCGCACTTGTTTAATCGTCGTAATCGCCGAGCTTAACTGTTGCTCGTTTTCGTCTTTCTCAGTGCTTGATTTAGCAAGCAGTGTTGTTAAATCGCTAATTTGCTCTTCAAGGTTTTCGCCACGCAAGGCCTGTTTTTCGACATCAATTTTTTGCAAGCGCTGTTCCAACTGCAGCAGATGCCGCTCAAACTGTTCCATTTTAGAACGTTCAACCTGGGCTTTTTGACTCTCGGCAGAGTAACGTTGATTGATTTCGTCCCAGGTTTGTTGCCAGCTTTGCATCGCCTGTTCAGCCAGTTGGAACTGTTCGGCACTTTCTTTTTGCTGTGCTTTCAAGACATCCAGCTGCGGCTCATCGCCTGCCAGGTTTGTCTTTAGTTCTTCAATAGCTTGTTTGTCAGATGAGATAGCCTGTCCAGCATCGCTCAGTGCAAGCTGAATCTGTTCCAGATCCGTTTGTTGTCGCAGTAATAAATCCTGCTGATGTTTAATACTTTGTTCTTTGGCAGAAACCTCAGCACCCAAGCGATAATAGTCCGCCTGTACATTATTTAACACGTCATTAGCGTCCGTGTTTTCCTGACGGCTTGACTCTATCTTAGATTCTGTCGAGCGTTGTTCGGCAATCTCTTGTTCTAGTGATGTTTCCGTACGCTGAATTTTTTGGTCCTGCGTATCAAGTTCTGCTTTTAACTCACGCCAATGCAAAGCAAGATGCTCCGCTTTACGTTCACGTTCATCCTGCTTTAATTCTTTATATCGTTCTGCACTACGACTCTGGCGTTGCAATTTTGCAAGTTGCTTAGCGATTTCTTCGCGCAAGTCAGAAAGACGTTCCAGGTTCTCACGCGTGTGCCTGATGCGTGTTTCCGTTTCACGACGTCGTTCTTTATATTTGGATATGCCTGCCGCTTCTTCAAGAAAATTACGTAACTCTTCAGGTTTCGCTTCGATTAATCGCGAGATCATGCCCTGTTCGATAATGGCATAACTTCGTGGCCCTAAACCCGTGCCTAAAAACAAATCAGCAACATCACGTTTACGACAACGTGTACCATTCAAACTGTATTTTGACTGGCCATCACGACTTACTTGTCGTTTAACAGAAATCTCGCTGTAGCTGGCATATTGGCCACCCAATTTACCGTCACTGTTATCAAATAGCAGTTCAACCTGGGCGGTGTCGATAGGCTTTCTGGAGGATGAACCATTAAAAATAACATCATCCATCGACGCGCCACGCAGGTGTTTAGCAGAAGACTCGCCCAATACCCAACGAACAGCGTCGATGGTATTGGATTTTCCACAGCCATTCGGACCAACAATACCGGTCAGGTTACTGGGGAATTTAATGGTGGTTGGATCTACGAAAGATTTAAAACCAGCGAGCTTAATTTTACTTAAACGCATTTTTTATTATTCAGTTTATTCTGTTTTTTTAATAATATTCGATGTAGTTTACATGACTCAGGGAGCATTATAAGGGTGATTTGAACATCTTTTTCGTCTTGATCTTTTGGTACATATCGCCGTTTACAAACATCATTTAAACAACAAATTAGGTATCGAAGCTAAGCTTCTGAATTCATTACTTCATAAATAGCCAGCATCCACAATACAATATTTGTACAGTGTTCTGTATAATGCCGCGTTTATTCGCTTCGAGAACAATCATGGCAACCAAGCCTTCTAAACAACTGGAAATATTCGATAATCCAAACCCAGAACGTGATTACACCATTCATATCACACTACCGGAATTTACCTGCCTGTGCCCGAAAACAGGGCAACCCGACTTTGCCACGCTAGAACTGGCGTATGTACCCGAAAAAAGCTGTATCGAGCTTAAGTCGCTCAAGATGTATATCTGGGCATTTAGGGACGAAGGCACGTTTCATGAAGCCGTCACCAATGAGATATTGTCTGACCTGGTCGCGGCCTGCCAGCCACGCTTTATGCGTTTAACCGCCGAGTTTAATGTCCGTGGTGGCGTATACACCAGCGTTGTCGCCGAACATAAAGATCCTGACTGGACAGCCCCTGCTGTCGTTACACTGCCGTAATTACGCTTACAAATGGCCACTGTCGCCTATCTCGGTATTGATATCGGCACCTCTGGAATAAGGGGTTGCTGTATCGATGCTGATAAAAACGAACTGTGCAGCCACCGTATTGCGTTTACAAACCACCGCGTCGTTAAGGGCCGCAATGAGCAGGACCCTAATCGTTGGCTAACACAACTCGATGGTTTAATCACTGCGTTAAGTCAACAATGCTTGCAGCTGGAAGAACCTCACCAGATTGGCGCCATAGCTATCGACGGCACATCAAGCACACTGATTGCCTGTAAAAAAGACGGTTACGCCCTGTCCCCTGCGTTGATGTACAACGACCAACAAAGCCAGCAACAAGCAGAAAAAATTAGCCGATTCGCACCCGCAAAAAGTGCTGTGCATGGTGCAAGCTCATCATTGGCTAAAGCACTCTTCCTGCTGGAAAAGTTTCCTGAAACAGAAATCTTCTGCCACCAGGCCGATTGGCTGGCGGCATCACTCACCGGCCTGTATGGCATCAGTGATGAAAACAATTGCCTAAAATTGGGCTACGACAGCATCACACAATGCTGGCCAACATGGCTACAGGAAAACAGTGAAAACGTAATCATTAACAAAAACTTGCTACCACATGTTATTGCTCCGGGAACAATAATCGCTAATGTTAAAGCTGAATTAATTGACAAATATCAGCTCGCAAACGACTGTGCCGTAATCGCAGGAACCACTGACAGTAATGCAGCCGTACTGGCAAGTGGTGCTAGCCAGATTGGTGACGCGGTCACCTCACTCGGTAGCACACTGGTGTTAAAAGTTTTTTCTGACAAAGCTCTTTTCGAACCCGCTTACGGTATATATAGTCATCGCCTGAAGGGTCAATGGTTAGTTGGCGGAGCATCCAATTCCGGCGGCAGTGTTTTATTGCAACACTTCAGCCAAACACAATTAGACAACATGACCATGCAACTTAAACCTGAACAGCCAACAGGTTTAAACTATTATCCATTACCTGGCATCGGTGAACGCTTTCCTGTCAATGACAGTCACAAGAAAAACATGACCGATCCTCGACCGCCATCCGCTGTCACTTTTTTTCAGGCATTACTCGAAGGCATTGCCAATATTGAAGCAGAAGGTTATAAAAAACTTGAGGCACTTGGTTGCACCGCACCGACAAAAATATTTACCGCAGGTGGTGGCAATAAAAATATACCGTGGACAAAAATACGAGAACAAGCAACAGGCACGACTATCTTAAACGCCGTACACAGCGAAGCCTGCTTTGGAAGTGCTTTGTTAGCGCGAGATGGTTGTCTCAACACTACACACTAAAAGGCGTTTCTGATTTATTG
This sequence comes from Gammaproteobacteria bacterium, assembly GCA_016764035.1. Classification (GTDB taxonomy): domain Bacteria; phylum Pseudomonadota; class Gammaproteobacteria; order SZUA-229; family SZUA-229. The sequence continues at coordinate 14,819 of JAESSQ010000135.1, read as the reverse complement.
TCATTTCGACCAGAGGGAGAAATCTATTTCCAGCATAAAGTCATGTGATTACACTGTGCAAGATTTCTCCCTCTGGTCGAAATGACAAAACATACATTAATCAGAGACGCCTAAAACATTCATGCGCTGCAAAGGTACATGACAAAATTAATTTCAAATAATTAAAACGTAGACATTATGATTTCATTTACAAAAGGTTTTTTCGATTGCTTCAGCGGCTTTAGCTTACTGTTTAAGCCTGGTATCAAACGCTTCGTCCTTATTCCCCTTTTTATCAACATGGGGCTGTTTTATTTCGCCGCAATATTGTTAAGCAACCAACTAACCATCTGGCTTGAAAAATTACTGCCCGACTGGTTGAGCTGGTTAGAATGGTTGATCTGGCCTTTATTTGCCATAGCCTTATTTTTAATCGTGTTCTATTCGTTTACGGTTCTCGCCAACCTTATCGCTGCGCCATTCAACAGCCTGCTTTCTGCAAAAATAGAAGCCTTTCTCACTGGTAAAAACCCCGAAGATATCAATACTGATGGCTTCATAAAATTGATATTTAGAACGTTAACATCTGAACTTCAAAAAATACTCTACGCAATAAAATGGTTTATTCCGTTATTGATTATTACCGTCATTCCGGTAATCAACGTTGTCGCACCCTTTTTATGGATTATATTTGCCGTTTGGTTTTTTGCACTAGAATATAACGACTACCCGCTCGCTAATCGTGGCCATTATTTTGCTGAGGTAAAAATATATAATCGAAAGCACCGAATGCGCTCCCTTGGCTTAGGTACAGCGGTATTTATTTTGACGAGCATTCCTTTTGTTAACTTTATTGCCATGCCTATGGCCATTGCCGGTGCTACAAAGTTAACCTGTAACATTGATAAAAATAATCAGGACAGCGTGTAATGGAAAGTCGAATAATCGAGTTAGAAATACGCTTAACGCACCTGGACGATACTATTGATGTATTGAATAACACCATCATCCAACAACAGGATGACATCAATACATTACAACGACAGCTATCTACTCTTGAGAAAAAAATAAAAACATCACAATCGTCACCGGTTGCGCACGAAAGTGAAGAAACACCACCGCCACACTATTAAAATTTCACTGTTATTATTTGACCACTAGCGATTTTCAATCGTTCGTAACCTTACCTGTTGTTCCACAAACATACCTAAGAAACCTCTGATTCAGTGCACAAGATACGGTTTCATGAATTAATCTAAGGTTACCTAATATATAAAACTTTACAACCGCCGTGCTGTGCTGCCAGGCACATCAGTGCCAACACACAGAATCAGCACACAAAATCAACAGATACCCGATTCTCAATAAAAAGCTCAAGTTATCTACGTATAAGACGCTATATCAAGTAATGGGCACATTCACGCTACATCGATTGTGGTAAAAACAAACAAAATTGTGCAGAAAACAGAGTACATGTTATGAATATTTTTGAACGCCTATTATGTAATATCGGTTGGAAAGTAAAAATAATGACACTTAGCGGGTCGTTTATTGTCGGTATTATTATTGTCGCTGCAGTCGGATCACTATCACTGATACAAAATCACAATCAGTTGCAAGCAGCGTTAAGCTCAAGTTATGAGTCTGAAAGCGTGTCGCAATCACAGTCTTACTTAAACGGTATCCTGATAGATCAAGAAAAAAGAACATGGAGTGTTATCTATTTGATGTCTGCCGTCACGGCTATTGGTATTTTTTTCGCTATAGTTTCCGGTTTTTACTTCGGCAGGCTACTCTCCAACCCATTGGCTAAGGTTGAATCCGCCATGGCTCGCATTGCTATTGGCGACTTACAAATAAAAATGGATAACGCAGGCTCAGATGAAGTCGGCCGTATTGTCATGTCGGTAAGTTCAACCGTAAATAAATTGCACGGCATACTTTCTCAAGTCAACGCAGGTAGTAACCAGATAATTTCAGAAGCAGACACGGTTAAAGACATGGCCGATCGATTCGCCAAGGTGACTAATATTTCTGAAAATGCGATTGAAAATATTCAATCTAATATGACCGAAACCATGTCGCGCACCGATGAAGTTAGTGTCATTCTTACCACATTAGTTAGTGAAGCAGACCAAGTTACACAGTCAGCCGGAACATCATCGCAACAACTGGCATCAACCATGGAAAAGTATCAATCATTCCAGTCAAGCATGGAAGAAACGGCTGAAATGACAAAAGAACTAACGGTTGAAGCAGAACGCATTTCTTATATCACACAAACCATCAGTGATATTTCTGAACAAACAAATCTACTTGCACTCAATGCAGCTATTGAGGCAGCACGTGCTGGCGAACATGGCAGAGGGTTTGCTGTGGTTGCCGACGAAGTGCGAGGTTTAGCCACACGTACAGGTGAAGCCGTCAATGAGATATCAGAACTTGTCAGCAATATCTCGAGCAAAGTTGATCATGCAGTAACATCACTGGAACAGATTCGTGATAATGGTCGTGAGAATATTGACCAACTACAGTGTGTTGCTGAACAGTCAAACACCAGCATGGAACAAGTTCAAAACATGAGCTCTGTTATGCAGGAATTACAAAACTCTAGCTCTATACAACGTGATTCCATTACGCAAATTACCAACCAGGTCGGAACCTTAGTTAACGTTTCTAAAGAGACTAGAAAAAACACCGAAGAAATGGATGCTTTAGCGAGACATCTTGATACTGCCGCAGCTGATCTTAATTGTGTTGTTGAACAGTTCAAGCTATAAGTCACAACAGCTATTCTAATAATGACAAACTATTTTTTACTATAAATTTTTCACCACTACATTATCACTCGCTAACAAGTTAAACGTTATTGCTATTATCTATAGGTATAAGCGGGTTTCATTAAGAACAACACGTCACGTACTGAAAATCATTCACGCTAGCCAGCAAGTCTAAGTAAATATAAAAAAACAAAAAGTCATACAGTAAACGTTAAGCTAAATAAGCGATAATACTTTTTCGACTAACTGCTTGGGCGCACCTATAAAATTAGCTGCATGAAGGCGTTGTGCAGCCATGGGCATTTCTCCTGCCACAGATGACGCCACGGATTGTGCCATGGTGTAAGCACCAGTTTTTTGCAAAGCCAACAAACCTTCTGCACCATCTTCATTTGCACCACTTAATAAAACAGCAATGCAATGTCCCTGTAGCGAGGCAGCAACACTTTCAAAAAAAACATCAATACTAGGCCTGCAATAATGCACAGGTTCATCCATCGACAATGAAAAACGCATATTGGCTTCAAGGTAACAATGGTAATTACCAGGTACGATATAGATATGCGAAGCTTCAAGTGTTTGTTTGTCTTTAATCACAGTCACTGGTAAAGGATAATCCTGTAATAACTCTTCAGTTAGATATATTTCCGAATCCGCCGACAGATGCAACACAATAACAATCGCCATACTGACGTCTGCCGGTATTGCTTCAAGTATCGTAGTAATACCTGGTATTGCCCCTGTTGAACCACCTATGACAAGCGTATCGTACTGTATACGTTTATTATCGTGTGCCTTACGTTCAGTCACCTGGTTATTACCTTTTATAGATTCTGTTATCTTTATCTATTATTTCTAGTTTGTTAGCTATCAATGACTGGCCCAGAGACTCTTTGGGCCCGATGACAAGAAAACCATTAGGTATAAGATTTGCATAAAAAGAGGCTAATACTTTATCTTGTAATGTCTGATTAAAATAAATCATCACATTGCGGCACATAATAAGTTGTGGTGACGTAAAACCCTGCTCTTGCGTTAAGTCATGTTGATTAAAACTAACATGCTTTAATAAACGCTCACTTAATTTTGTTTCCTTGTACGCACTGCTAAAATAATTGGCTAAACTTTTATTGCCGCCAGCCATACGATAACGTTGTGCTGTATTGCGATCAAGTGGCCGCTGTAACAAGCCACTATTTGCAATGCATAAGGCATCTATATTTATATCCGTTGCGTGTATTTGAGTTCTTTCTAGCAAACCTGCTTCGTCCAGTAAAATAACGAGTGAATAGGCTTCTTCGCCACAGGAACAACCTGCCACCCAGATATCGATACGTGAATAAGATGCTAATACTGGAAAAACGTTTTTTAATAGACTGGCAAATACGTCGGGGTTTCGAAATAACTCCGAAACATTTACGGTTAATTCATTGATAATAAATTGAGCAAACGTTACATCATGAATGATCGGTGGCAATAACTCTGAAATAAAACTAACATTTTGTTTATACACCAATTGTTGAACACGTCTTCTCAGCGAAGCTTTGGCATAGTTAGCCAGATCAACACCAATGCTTTTTCGAATTGCTTGTACAAACAAGTCAAGTTCAAAATCTTGTTGCCAGGAATACTCTTCCTCGCTATTCATTGGCATAGTTTCCGTCTGCATAGTTTGGTTTGTCCGTGTTGCTATGCCCACATACGCATAACATCCATTAGATTGTTCACGTCCACCGGTTTCGACAAATAATCATTAGCACCTGCGGCAATACATTTATCCTTATCACCTTTCATAGCGTTTGCAGTCAAGGCAATAACAGGTAGCTTTTTAAACTTATCTTGTTTACGTATATGCCTCATGGTTTCATATCCATCCATATCCGGCATCATGATATCCATCAAGACAACATCTATATTTTCCACTTCATCCAGTTGTTTAAGTGCTTCTTTTCCACTCGGCGCAAGATGAACATGCAAACCTCGCTTACGCAAAACTTTTGCTAATGCAAAGGTATTACGCATGTCATCATCGACCAGCAAAATCGATGTGCCTTCAAGATTTATGGTTTTACTGTTTTTTTCAAACGCTACATCATCGGCTTGTTCACAGTTTCGTGCCATGTGGCCAGCGAACATATTGATCTCTTCTAACAAACGTTCATGTGAACGTACCGACTTGATAACCACACTCTCGATAAACGGCTCTAAACGTATTTGTTCTTCATCACTTAATAAACGACCTGTATAAACAATAACCGGTGGCAATATAACACCAGGTAACTTGCTGGCTTGTTCCAGTAACTCAATACCTGACATATCAGGCAAACCCAAATCGATAATGATCCCGTTTAAAGATTTTTCTTTGATGATATCGACCGCCTGTTGTGCTGTGCGTGCTGCCTTTAAATTAATCGCATCATTGTCACTCAAAAACTCTCGCATAAGTTTATACACATCTTCGTTATCGTCGATCATTAATATAGTCAGCTCGTTATCTTTACTTTTATTACCGAGCTGCTCAATTATTGACTTTATCTGTTGCGTATTAATTGGTTTCGTCATATTCCCAATAGCACCCAGCTTGCACATATCATCGATATCATCCAATGCTGAGATCATATGTACAGGAATATATTTCGTATCTTCACTAAACTTAAGTGCGTTTAAAACATCGGCACCATTACGACCTGGTAATATATAATCTAAAATTATACCGCACACTTTATACTTCCTGGCAAGCGTAATACCGGTTTCACCATCTGGAGCAACGATAGCCTGACAGCCCTGTTTATGGCAGGTATCAAAAAGTATTTTTAAGAATTCAACATCATCTTCAATAATCAAAATAAGGTTTTTGTTTTCATCTAACTGATTTCTATCATCATCAAAGGGTGGTGGATTATTAATTACTTCATTGAAAGGAATCTCATTTGGTTGACTGACGAATTCGACTACATTGGCTTTTGTCGACTCAACGTGCTGACCTTCGTCATCAACAAGTGCTAATGTTGCAGGAATGTTTAACGTAAAGGTACTACCGCAACCAGGTTCACTGTAAAGACTAATATCACCACCAAGCAGATTCGAAAAACTCTTCGCAATCGATAAGCCAAGTCCTGTACCACTATGTGTTCGACTGGTCGATCCATCAGCTTGCTTAAACGCTTCGAAAACTTCCTGTTGTTTGTTTTGCGCAATACCAATACCGTCATCTTTGACCACAAACGAAATCATTGCCGACTGTTCATTCGTTGTTTTATTCTCAGCACTGTGACTAATATGTAATGCTACTTTTCCCTGTTCTGTAAATTTAATTGCATTACTAATCAAGTTCGTCAATATTTGTTCTAATTTAGATTGGTCTGTGTTGATATCACAGGCCATATCCTGATCTAGCGTTATATCAAAGGTTATACCCTTGTCTTCAGCCATGTGTTTAAAACGACTATTTAATGACTGACAAACATCATTAATATCAAAGTTAGAGACCACGGCTTTCATCTGACCTGCTTCAACCTTGCTAATATCAAGGATATCGTTGATAAGCATCAACAAATGCCTACCGCTGTCTTCTATTACCTGTGCAGAGTCAACATCATCTTCTGACAAATTACCTTCATCATTATCGGCAAGTGAACGCGCAAGTAACAAGAGACTATTAAGCGGCGTTCTTAATTCGTGCGACATATTGGCCAAAAACTCTGATTTGTAACGACTGGCTTCTGCCAGTTGCTCAGCTTTTTTCTGTGTCTCTGAACGAGCCGTTTCTAATATTATCGTCTGTTGCTTCAGGTCTTCTGACTTATCGATAAGTTCTTTATTACTGATTTCAAGATAATTCTTTTGATTTTCTAATGCCTCAGACTGGCTAAATAACTCTTCATTTGACACCCGCAATTCTTCTTGTTGAGACTGTAGCTCCTCTGAAAGCGCCTGACTTTTTTTCAATGATGTTTGAATTATCATTTGTTGTTGAACCGTATGTAACCGCACTGCTATCTGTCGTGATACTTTGTCAAGAAGCTGTTTGTGTTCCTCTGAAAAGGCTGCCGATGAAACCAGCTCAATGACTGCAATGACCTCATCATCATAAATAACCGGGAAAATAAATACAGAATTAGGCGTAACATTGATCAATGAACTTTGTACGTTGAAATCTTTATTTACTAATGACGTTAATTCCATACTTTCCTTATTTATCCACACTTGCCCAATCAGTCCCTGGCCACGTTTGATTGTGGCATCTTTCGCATTTCTTACCAGTGCATAACCGGCACTAATTTTCAATACATCGTTCTCCACAACATACAATACACCGGACAATGCTTGTGTATGTTTCACTAATGTGGCGATGACACTTTCACTAAGTTCAGTTATGTTTTCCGAAGCTTCGATTTGGTGCGCTACTTGTGAGAGATGACTCTTAAGCAGGTCTTGTTTCGCGAGTTTAATAACAGGTTCAATAAATTTACTACTACCTTCTATTGCCAGGCGGTATGCGATATATAACATGAGCACCAACAATACCAGCATTAACCAGGGTAACAGTTTATTGATAACGCTAATTTTAGTGGCTATCTGCTGCGTCAACTCGCCTTCTAATTTTGATTGTTGTTCTAGTTTTTCAACGACATTTTGGGTAAGAGGAATAAGCTTTGATTCTAACCAGTAATCGGAGACATTCCACTGTTTAGAACTACGAATGACTAATGCTTCAGCAGCCAGTAGGTTATAAATATCAAACGTATTCAGTAAAACCTCATACTGTTCTTGTTGTAATTCAGTCAATAGAACACTAACTTTTTTGATTGCTTCAACATTATTGGCCACTTCAATAATGTTTTCTTTATATATAACCATATTAAGCATTTTTCCATGTTCGATATAGTGCAATAGATGATTATGCGCGGTATACAGATGCGTTCGTAATTGAATAAGTGTGTTAAGCATTATATTATTTTCAAAATCGCCTCCATATTGCATTTCAAGATCGATGAGATTAATGGCTACATCAAACAATCTTTCTGCCATCGGTTGTAGTTTATAATCAACGACAACCTGTGCTGGTTTGTTACCTGGCGTTCGTACAACATCTTCGACATGCCACTGCCACATCTCAATGTCTCTCAGATTTTGTTCTAACAAAACAAGATTTAATTGCGACGATTTTTTATTTTCATGTAATGTTTGAAGTTTTTCATAAGCTGGATAGATAATAGCTTTCCAGACCGCACGTCGTTTTCGAGTATATGAGGCGTCTTTAAATATCACCCAGTCACGTAAAAAACCATCTGATTTTTTTATACCGTGCTGTAACGTACTCAGTGCAAGCGTTGTCGGATTATTTACGACCGCCAATTCTCTGGCATGCTCCCTTAACAATAAGGACGCCGCTGAACCAATTATCAAGATCAACACGCCAACAAAAGCCACCCACAGATGCGAGTGCAACAGTTTGCGTTGCAACAGTTTTGAGTTATCGATACCTATTTGATTAACAGGCGTATTAACTAACGAGGACATATCTAACTCTTTAACCAGCTAGGTTGCTTTTTAACTTTATCAAGCAACAACTTTAACTGCTTCTCTAAAATACTGGCTCGTTGATAGACATGCGATGGAATTTTGTCACCAGGGTAATAAACATCAGCAGCTATTCCTACCGATTTTTTTTGTGCATGCAGGTATTCAATATCGGCTACCAGTAGCGACGTTAAATCATAGACATCACTAGGAATCCTGACGCGGTTATCATGTTTAGTAAATTCCAGAATCTGTCCACCACTAAGAAGCGTAATCTCTCGCAATACTTCAAAACAGTTATTTAAACGCGAATAAACATCCGTTGGTGTTTTCCGACGCACCATTTCGTCCTGTTCAGGTATACGTTCGACGCCATCAAAGGTTGCTAACAATTGCGCCATAACATTCGTGGCAATCGTTACCTGTTGAAACACATCACTTGGTGAAAAGCGCTTATGTAATAAATAATTTATCTGTCGGTTAGCATAATTTACTGCTGAAAAAACTTGATCTGGTCGTGTTTCATCTGACGTCCTCACCTCTTTCGAACGTTCAGGAATGTTTAATTTTTGTTTTACTACCAGTACACGCTGCAATGCTTTATCTACCATGTTCCAGACATGGTAAGGACGTATGGTTTTAGCATCGAGTTCACGTTGATTTTTTTCAGAAAAACCTGTGTGTTCAAATGCCAATCGATTAGATTTTTTAAACAGTGCTAAAGCCTGATAATAAACTTCTCGTGGTGCCGCATTAAAAACTTCGATGCGCTCGTAGTTCTTTTCAGATTTACCTAATTCGGCCCGAATTAAATCAAGTTCTGCCAATACCAGATTGGCTCTGGCTAGTACATCACCAGGCAATAACGTCATCACATCAATACTACGACCACTTATCGGTGGTATAGACGCTGCCTGTAAAGCAACAGGCGCTAACATAATAAAAAGCATTAACGTTCTCACAATATGTAACTTTATTGATTTATTCATCATAATTTTCCCGTATTTATACACTTCCCGTAAGCAGTTTTTTTACCTCAACTACATCATTATGACAAACAGGATGTTGTTGTATGAAGACATCTAAATCAGTAGCACAAAGTGGTTTACTAAAATAATATCCCTGGCCAAAATTACAATTTAATAAAGATAAAAACGTGAGTTGTTTTTCATCCTCAATACCTTCCGCTATCACTTTTAAACCGAGGCCGTGTGACATGGCCACGATAGCTTTAACCAGCACGCAATCTTCCTCGTCGTTAGGGATATCCATAACAAACGAACGATCAATTTTAAGTGTAGAAATAGGGTATTTTTTCAAATAACTAAGCGATGAATATCCCGTACCAAAATCATCAATCGCTAACGCTACGCCGAGATTCACCAACTGATTTAACTGACTAGATAAATTGTTGTTCTGCCTTATTAGCAAACCTTCAGTTATTTCTAACTCAAGTTGACTCGCATGTATTTCACCCTGAGAAAGAATCTCTTTAACGTCACGTAATAAACGTTGTTCTGGGTCATTAAATTGTACGGTAGAAACATTGACACACATGCGCAGGTTAACGTTAAGGTGCTTGTTCCAATAAGCAAGTTGCTTGCAAGCTTTATGTAAAACCCATGAACCTATACTATTTATTTCACCCATTTCTTCAGCTATTGGAATAAACACATCGGGCCCAACAAAACCAATTTCTGGATTATTCCAGCGTAGTAATACCTCAACGGCCACAACCTGTTTATCTGGCAAGCTTACAATCGGCTGATACACCAGACTAAATTCTTCATTTATAAGCGCATTGGCCAGATGTTTTTCTATGCTTAACTGCTCACTTACCGTGTCATCCATTTCAACGGAATATATACGGAAGGTATTTTTACCTTCATTCTTAGCTTGGTACATCGCCTTGTCAGCATGACTAACAAGTTCTTCCAGGGAGTTACCATGGTCTGGATAATAGGCCGCACCAATACTTACGCCGAGTGAAACCTGATTATTTTCGAGATCAACAGGAGCATGCGTCACCTCCAGTATTTCTTGCATCTTGCTAACCAAACTTTCTGTATTATTTATATCTGTTAATAAAATAACAAATTCATCGCCACCAAAACGTGCGAGAGAATCTGTATTTCTAATTAAACTCTGATATCGACCAGCCATCTGCAACAAAACTTCGTCACCAAAATTATGACCCAGGGTATCGTTTATACGTTTAAAACCATCAAGATCAAGAAATAACAGTGCCAGTTTATTTTCATATCGATCGCAACGATGCATCGCTTCAGTCAGGTTTTCATATAATTTTCGGCGATTTGGTAAACATGTAAGAGCATCGTGATAAGCCATATGCTGAATTTGCATTTCAGCATCAATGCGCAATTCAATCTCGTGTTCCAATTCGGAACGCATACGCCAGAGATCGAGGAATACGTTTACCTTTGATAACAAGATATCCGGATCAACAGGCTTGTACAGATAGTCCACAGCACCAACGCTGTAACCTTTTTGCCTGTAGATATCATTTCGATCCATTCCAGTAACAAATATAATAGGAACAAATTGGGTTCGATCCTCCTCTCGCAGCAGTTCGGCAACTTCAAAACCGTCCATTTCAGGCATTTGCACATCCAATAAAATTAACGCCAGACGACTTGATACCAAGGCTTTGCTTAACGTTTCATTACCAGATTCTGCTTCGATTATTTCTGCATCGACAGATCTAAGAAGTTTTTTTAATGCCAATCTATTTGCTTTTATATCGTCAGTAATTAGTATGATTGGCTTGTCAGACATATAACCTCATCTTGCTGTACGAGTTTGGATACAAAACTCATAACATTATTAGTAATTTATAGAATTGCTTACTACCTAATCGGCAGTCATGCACATAACTATAGGCTTGCCAAAAAACGGGGTAATAAACAACTAAAAAGAAAATTCACATTTATCTTATTGTAAAATATAAGATATTTAGAAAACGATGAAACTTACAGCGAGAATTACAAGATCAAAAAAACCATGTTGTGGGTATAACCTTAATATTTGTGAATTACATTCACACACCGCCATATAAAATCAGATACCAAGACTGCTAATCGATAAATTGCAAGCAGAAGTCGATAGGTTTTATGCCTGCACAATACTCTGTGTTAGACTTCTTCCAAGCAATATGCACGCTTAAACACGCGTAAGCTGGTTACTACAAAATGACATTATCAGTAATGCCATGCTTAACCAGAAAAGCAATTTTTCCCTAATTTTTCAAAAACTAAAGGCCCTGGAATAATGAGCGACCACCAGTATGTAATTGATGCCACCATTGAAACCTTCCCACAAATTCTCGAGCACTCCTTTATTGCTCCCGTACTTGTCAATTTTTGGGCAGACTCATGTGAAAGCTGCAAAACGTTAACACCTTTGTTAACCACGCTATCTGATCAATACGAAGGTCGATTTTTTTTGGCCAATGTTAATGTGGATGAGCAGCAGCTATTGGCGACACAATTTGCCGTCAAAGACCTACCCTCTGTAAAATTGCTAAAGGATGGACAGGTTTTAGCTGAATTAACCGATGCACTATCTGAAGCAGATATTCGCGCCTTCCTCGACAAGTACCTGCCACCAGCCGAAGACGAGCGCCTGGGTCAGGCACAACAATTATTCGATAAAGGTGAAGAAGAACCCGCGATGGCATTATTGAAGCAAGTGACTGATGAAAAACCGGATACGGTTTCCTCATATCTCATGCTCGCTTATGCTCAAGTCAGAAATAGCGACCTTAACGCTGCCAAAGAAACCCTGGAAACGGTACCAGAAAATTTGGCCAAAACACCCGAGGTCGCTTCTCTCAAAGGACGACTGCTATTTACAGAATCATTAATTGGCGCACCCAGGCTGGATGAACTACAGCAACGCATTATCGACAATGAAAACGACAGTGAAGCCCATTATTTTCTTGCCAGTTATGCCATCGTGCGCGGTGATTATGAATCAGGACTAGAAACACTACTTGGCCTTATGTCACGTGACCCAGAATTTCGCGACCAGGCAGCAAGAAAAACTATGATCACGATTTTCGATATATTAGGTGAAGACCCGCTTGCCACTGAATACCGCAGAAAGATGTCCAGCCTGCTTCACTAAAAGATTTATCGGCGTGCTAATAAAAACTAAAGAGACTAAATTAACGATAAGTGTTGCGCAATTATTTACATACACCAATTGAACTGGATCGACATCGTTTATAATCCGACCAGATAGTATCTTTTAATATAGCACCTGTAAAAATAGACTCTTCTATTTTAGCCTCACGGAAAGAAGCTTTCGTTAAATCGGCTTCTGTAAAATCAGTATCCCGGCAATCTGACTCGTCAAATTTTACTTTTGTTAGATTGGATTTTTTGAAACTTGTACCATGCAAACGTGCATTATTAATCGTGGACTGGCTTAAGGCGGCATTGTCAAAGACAGCTAGATTAAGATTACTGTTTTCAAAACTTGCTTGACGTAGTGTCGCATCAGTAAAATTAGCTGACTGAAGTTGCGCTTGATAAAAATTTGCTGCATCAGCTTTGGCTGCAGTGAAATTAGTGTTGTTAAGTATCGAACGACTAAACCTGGCCTTTTCAAGTACCGCGTTTTTAAAACTGGCACCCTGTGCTTTAACCGCAACCAATCTAGCATTGACCATTCTTGCACCATCAAAACGCGCATTCTCAAGTTTGGCAAAGTTAAGATCGGCATTTTCTAATAGCGCGCCAGAAAAGTCTGCATTTGTAAAGTTTGCACCGGTTAACACCGCATTCGACAGGTCTTTATCACGTAAATTTTTACCGGGAAAATCACAGTTTGCCCAATTCACCGATGGCTGGGCGGCATCATCGCAGGCTGCAAAGACCAGATTACTATTCGAGATTGCACAAAGCATAAAACACACACTTATTACTTGTTTTTTCATCATGCTTTTATCCATTATTTACCAGAATTTTTCATGTTTCTATGATATTTCTCTAGCAGAGATTTTACAGCGAATTACTACCGAATGTTATCTATTAAACCAACAAATAACTGGATTTGTTATAAGACCGTAGCTTTGATAGACGCATTACTTTTGTCGCCGAAGTTTCTTCACAACAAATCGTGAAGGCGATAAATAGTTTAATATTTTTTTACTCACCGGCATTGGCTCACCTTCTATCTGCGCAGCAATAATTTCTGCGCATAAAAAACTACTGGTAAAACCACGAGAACCATGTGCCACTGACAAATAAAGACCTTGCTCATAACAAGCAGGCCGATAATTTTTATTCTGCTTACCATGGCAAAGATCCTTGTATTCTTCACTGAAAAACGTTGTATTTGGCATAGCACCGACAATGGCTACTCTGTCTTCTGACATGCTACGAAAACCTACCCATGCATCTGAGTAATCTGTCTGCTTAAAAATATCTGGGCACACATTATTAAGCGCTGTAAATAACACATCCTTATCCTCTTTATCTATATCTGACTTCGTGGAAGCTCTACTATACGTCGCACCAACATAATGTTTACCATGAATCGACGGTGTCACATAAACCTCTGCATTAAAGGTTTCTTGCAATTTTTTAGAGTTGGCGTTTTCATCAAACACGGAAACTTGTCCACGCACAATATCGACAGGGAACTCCGTTTTCATTTTTACGTTATTAATAGACATGGTATTACTACCAGCGCCGTTAGCGATAATCAAAACCTCTGATTGATTGATTAATTTATCAGCTGAATAACAGAGCCATTGCTTATTAAGCTGGCTATTAACCTGATGCTTATTGAGTGTATTTTTAATATCACTGATATCTGCCGTGATGATTTCTAGCCTGTGACCACATGCATTTTTTATGGCATTACATAAAATACCCGGTAAAACTACACCTGCAGACTGATAGTCAACATAGGTGTCCACATTGTTCGCTAACGCTGGCTCGGGTATACCCCCTACTCTGTTTTTGTTAACGGATACAAATCCAACAGTTTTCACAAAGTTACTGTTAAATTGAAACTTTTCGATAATCGCTGTGATTCTTTTATTTTCAAATAACTGCAACACGCCTGTAGCAAACCAAAATTTTTCCTTTGTCTTTAGCTGCAAACTTTTCAAAACATATAGACTGTAACAATAGGCTGCTGTGTAAAATTCAGTGTCAATATCATTGTTAAGCGACAACCGCGGATAGACAATCGCAGCAGGATTTGCAGAAGCTTCTTTGGCGATATCAGTGTGTTTTTCGATAACGGTGACAAACCAGCCACGTTTAACTAATGCGTAAGCCACACTAAGCCCAGCAATACCCGCACCGATAACTGTGGCCTTTTTTACTTTCACGTTTATCATCGTCGGCTGACAAAACCACGGCTCATCAGAAAATTTTAATGATGGTTTATCTATCGCATTAAAACAAGCTACCAACATTTCTCGCTTTTTACCGTAGCCTGCTACTTTGTCTACCGTAAACCCTGCCTTCAATAGATTTCGTTTAACCTGTCCTGCTGCTG
>JAESSQ010000134.1 GCA_016764035.1 Gammaproteobacteria bacterium | reverse complement strand
CTAAGTTTGTTCATTACCGTCCGCGTACGGCTATTTTAAATAATCTTGAATTTGACCACGCCGATATCTTTGATGATTTAGATGCCATAAAAAAACAGTTTCATCATTTTGTCCGTACCATTCCGGGTGACGGTCTAATTATTCATAACGGTGAAGATGAAAATATTGATGCGGTGCTTGCGCAGGGTTGCTGGTCACAGAAAGCGTCATTTAATAAAACACAAAATAATGATGCCTGGTCGATTGGCAAAACAAGCCAAGATGGCAAATATTTTGAAGTGCAACTGGTGATAAGGTCGTTGCCAGTGTTACCTGGTCGATTCATGGCATGCATAACAGGATGAATGCGCTGGCGGCAATAGTCTCGGCGCAGCATGCCGGTGTGCCGATTGCCGTTTCCTGTGAGGCACTGGCAGAATTCAAAGGCATAAAGCGTCGGCTTGAAATAAGAGGTGTGGTTAACGAGGTAACGGTTTATGACGATTTTGCGCATCATCCAACCGCGATCGAAGAAACCTTAACAGCGATGAAAGAGCTTAAAGGTAACGGCAAAGTATTTGCTGTGTTAGAGCCGCGCTCAAATACTATGCGTATGGGTATCCATAAAGAACGTTTAGGTCATTGCTGGCAGCAGGCGGACGAGGTCTGTTTGTACCAGCCAGAGGGGTTGGACTGGAACCTTGCCGATGTGGTTGCAGGTTCGAATACATCAGCGAAGATATTTTCTAGCACTGATGAGATAATCAGTCATGTACTTACTCAGGTAAACAAGGGTGATCATATCTTAATTATGAGTAACGGTGGGTTTGAATCAATACATGAGCGTATGCTAAGCGCGCTCGAAGGTTGAGTTTGAAAAATAATGAATGATACAAAACAGATAATCTCACTTGCCATTACGGGTGCATCGGGCATGCAGTATGGTTTTCGTTTACTGGAACTATTATTGCAAAAAAAACACACGGTCTACCTGATGGTGAGCAAAGCGGCGCAGGTGGTTATCGGCATGGAAACCGATATAGTATTACCGGGCCGCTGCAACGAAATGCAAAAATTTCTGGTGAAGAAATATGCCTGTAATAACAGTCAGCTACATGTCTTTGGTGAAGATGAATGGACGGCGCCGACAGCAAGTGGCGGCGGGCTGGTTGATGCCATGGTGGTCTGCCCCTGCTCGATGGGTACGTTGTCGTCGATTGCAACAGGTGCCAGTAATAATTTAATCGAGCGTTCAGCCGATGTCATGTTGAAAGAGCGTCGCAAATTAATTCTTGTGCCACGAGAAACGCCGTATTCAGATATCCATCTGGAGAACATGTTAAAACTTTCACGCATGGGCGCTGTGATGTTATGTGCCAATCCCGGTTTTTATAACAATGCAAAAACAATCGAGGATCTGATTGATTTTGTTGTCGCAAAAATCCTGGATCAGTTATATATTGCGAATAATCTGCAGCCGCGTTGGGGCGAATAGCGTAATAGCGTTGTCATCTCGACCGAATAGGAGAGATCTTATTACCTCGAAGTAGATTTCTTTCATTCGGTCGAGATGACATATTCCGGTAAAATAGTACTGCCATGTCTGAAATTAAATTCTGGGAATCAAAAACGCTGCAACAGATGAACCATGCTGAATGGGAATCATTATGTGATGGTTGTGGTCTATGTTGTCTGGTAAAAATAGAGGATGAAGATACGGCTGAGGTTTTTAATACCACCGTAAGTTGTCGGCAGCTTGATATCGAAACTTGTCGCTGTCGTGACTATAAAAACAGATTGGAGGATGTTCCGATGTGTACGCAAATTACGTTGGAAAATATCCCGCAAATGCATTGGCTTCCGCAGACGTGTGCGTATAAATTGTTGTATAAAGGTAAACCCTTGCCATCATGGCATCCGCTTATCACTGGCGGTAACGGCTCTGTTCATGACGTGGGGATATCTGCAAAATGGTTCGCGCAATCAGAAGAATATATTCATCCCGAACAGTTAATGGAATTCGTCATACTTCCTGATAGTTAATATTTGATGAAAAATAACACTGCAGAAAAATTACTAAAGACACATCAAAAGCTCATTCACACTGAAAGCGTGAAAGTAACCTCACACGTCCAACGTGATACCAAAGAATGGATTTTAAATACGGTGATGATTAAAGATTGTGATGTGCCGTTTAAATATAAGCGTAAAAAGTTGTACAAAAATTTAAAAGGTCAGCGCGTTAACCTTACCTATTATGCGGCATTGGAAAATGTTGCAGGTATCGACATGGAAGTCATGCGTGTTGTACGGGTTAAAATAGCATAATCCCATTAAGTGAAAAACGGACGCGCGTCTCGTTCTCATCAATTTAATCAGCCTTCAATTGCTTAACAGTACTAAAAATGTATTGTTATCGACACCTGAAGTTTGACGAATCTTTCTAATATCGGCAGCAGATACTTTTATTACATATTGCATAAATACCCAACAGGTAAGTGATTTTCAGCGTTCATTTTTGTCATGGTCTGGCTAATCATTGATTTTTAGACTACTAATAGGTTAGGGAGTCTCTGTATAAGTCATGAATGAACATTTTGTGATTAATTGTTCTGCTTTAGCGTTATTAATTTTCGTAATAGTTTGTTGGTTACGTTCATGCTACGCCTTGCATCATTAATCATCATTTGTTCGGGCTACTAGAGATGTTAGTTAAAATTTTAAATTAGTAAATATAGGTATTTGCATATGTCTTTAGGTAGCGTCATGATTGATCTAGAGGGAACAAGCATTAGTGAGCAGGAGCGTAAATTATTAAGTCATCCTCAAACGGCGGGTGTCGTATTATTCCCCCGTAATTTCCAATCGATAAGTCAGATTCAGGGACTCATTAAAGAAATACGTGAATTGAGAGATCCGCATCTACTTATTGCCATTGATCATGATGGTGAAGGTATTGAGAGTTTGCCTGTCGGCTTTACGCATTTTCCTACGGTGAGAGAGTTGGGCATTATTTATGAAAACAATGAATTTGAAGGTAGTGAATTTACCGAAAAAGCAGGTTGGTTGTTTGCCGCAGAATTACGTTCTATAGGTATCGATTTTAGTTTTTATCCTGGGCTTGATCTAGATCATGATGAAGATAGTTACGATGAGTGTGCTTTTCATTATGACGCCGAATTCACAGCGGTATTAGCGTGTTCGTTTATGAAGGGTATGTCAAAAGCAGGTATGCAAGCTGTCGGTAAACATTTTCCTGGCTATGGTGGTGTCAGCGATGCGTCGTCTGATGCTTTACCGGTTGATAATCGTGATATGGCAACACTTAACGAAAATGACCTGCATGTGTTTAAGCGTGTTCTCAAAAAAGGCTTACCCGCCATCGTGGCAACACACATCTTATATCAAAGTGTAGACTCTAAGCCTGCGGCTTACTCAACGGTATGGTTAACCCTTATCTTGCGTGATGAGCTGGGTTTCAAAGGTGTGGTTATTAGTGATGACCTATCGATGAAAGCTGCAGCGGTCGCGGGTAGTTACTCTCAACGTGCAAGGCTGGCATTAAAAGCGGGCTGCGATATGGTATTAGTTTGTAATAATCCGGCTGGTGCAGCGGAAGTACTCAAGGAACTGGAAGGTCATACGAATCTGGACTCACAAGATCGACTTAAGAAAATGTATGGAAAAAGTAGTAAAGATTACGATGCGTTACGTTCAGGCAGGCATTGGAAAAAAGCCAGTAAAATTATTGCCGATGTACATAACTCTGCATGGCTTGAGATGAAACATAACCAATATGGCTGAATGATAAAAATTACATCGTTATTGCTGCAACATGCACGTTAAAAGCGATGCAGATAAATAGACATTATTTAAACTTGCTATGTACTCATCCGTTTATGAAATGATATCGAAATTGGTGCCCGTGGGTTTTACCATGACAAAGAGATAAGCGTTGCTTGTGGTTTGATATAAACAAGGCAATAAAAAAGGCCGCTGGAATTTAATTCCGCGGCCTTTTTTAGGTTATATATGTTGTGTCTTAGGCGTTTGTTACATCAACAGCCTGCAAGCCTTTGTCGCCTTCGGTAACGGAAAAAATAACGGCTTGTCCTTCACCTAATGAACGGTGACCTTTGCCCTGAATCGAGCGGAAGTGTACGAATACATCCTCGCCGCT
>JAESSQ010000133.1 GCA_016764035.1 Gammaproteobacteria bacterium | reverse complement strand
TTTCTAACGTTTTTTTGTTAATTAATTAGAATAGAGTTATGAAGTTAGGGCGCAAAAAAATCGTTTTACTGCTTATTGCGGTAAGTTTTTTTATAAGTAAGCCAGTATTTTCTGTTTATTATGAGTCTGGCGCTGGTGTTGGGTTTGAATATACAGACAATGCTACTTTGGTAAAAGATAATACGATTGATGAATTGATTTCCACCGGTTATGTTGGAGCGCGTTTTTTTGAAACAAAAGGTGCTTTGACTTACGATACGGCGACTACAGTGAATATTAGTCATTATGCAAACGATTCATTTGAAGACCAGCAAAATTTTAATTTAATTGCAAATGCAAATTGGGTGGCGGTAGAAAATAGGCTGGATTTATTTTTAAGAGATGTATTTAGTCAACGTACAATTAATGCATTTGATTTGAATACACCTAATAATTTACAGAATAGCAATGCATTTACATTTGGTGGCAATATCAAATTCCCGATATCCGGACGCCAGAATTTTATTATTACACCTTTATATAATCAATTTTATTTTGAAGAGTTAACTACGGACAATAAACAGTATACGCTGTCCGCAAACTGGGTATATCAGTTATTCCATTTAACGAGTGTTGGCCTTAGTTTTAATACAAGGGAAATCGACTATACGGAAAATGATGAGTTTGGCCTATCGATTGACGATATAAGGTTTACCAACTTGGCGATAGTGTTTAGTGGTGAACGTACCCAGTCAGTTTTTACTCTTAATTTAGGGCAAACGAAAGTTAAAAGAGATAGTGGTCAAGAGACAGATGCGTTTTCGGGGTTTTTTAACTGGCTGACCGATGTGTCATCTCGTTCGACGTTTGAAACTCGAATATCGACAGCTTTGACTGATTCGACCAGGGTGGGTTTGACTGGCGGCCCAAATGGAGGAAGTTTAGAAGGTATAGAAGTTACAACAGATGTTATACGCAATAGTTTTATCTTCATGGAATACTTTAGAGAAGACGCAGTATTTAATTCGCGTTTGACAGCTCGTCTAAATAAAATCAAGTATAGTGATAATAGTCAATTGGATCGTGAAATTGCAGGCTATGATATTCGATTTGGTTACCCAGTTACGCAATTGTTATCTAGTGGTTTATATATGATTTTTAATCGTATCGAAGAGATAGAGTCGGCTCGTATTGATAAACGAGTGACTGTAGGTGCAAATTTGAATTATCGTTTTTCACGAAAGTTAAATGGAAATTTTGATGTTAAGTATCGTAACAGAAGAAGCACGATTGACAGTGCGGATTTTGATGCGCTTGCTGTATTTGTTAGCCTTTCATATGGTTTTGGTGGTGTAAACAGACCAACGGCAGATGGAGGATTTTAGATTCTCGCTGAAAAGTTTTTAATAACATTAATACTATGCAAGATGGGTTAGCGAAATTGGTTTTTAACTATTTATAAACCGATCCAAACTACGATAACTAATTGCCTCGGTAAGATGAGCTGTTTCAATGTCTGCACTTTCCTCAATATCCGCAATAGTACGCGCAAGTTTTAAAATTCGATGATATGCACGTGCCGACAACTTTAATTTGTCCATAGCTTTATCAAGCAGTAACCTCTCCTTATTTGTTAGCGTACAAAACTCCTCTACTTCATTATTCGTTAATTCAGCGTTAAACCTTGGTCCACGTTGTTGTTGACGTTGATAAGCCGTATAAACGCGTTGCCTAATTTGCCGGCTGGATTCGCCTTTTTCTGAGCTATCGCCAAGTACCTGTTTATCAATGCGTGGGACTTCGATATGGATATCAATCCGATCAAGAAACGGTGCGGATATGCGATTGCGATGCTTTAATTGTTGCTGAGGTGTGCAGCGACATAAATTTTTTCCATCACAGGTATAACCTTGCGGGCAGGGGTTCATTGCTGCGATAAGTTGGAAGCGTGCAGGAAAATCAGCTTGTCGGGCGGCGCGAGAAATGGTGATTGTTCCTGTTTCCATGGGTTCTCGTAAAACATCTAAGGTGTTGCGGTTAAACTCGGTTAGTTCATCTAAAAATAGCACACCCTGATGGGCCAATGAGATTTCACCGGGTGAAGGTTTTGAGCCGCCGCCAACCAATGCAACGCCGGAGGCAGTATGATGCGGACAGCGAAAAGGCCGTTGTTTCCATCGTTGTATATCAAATCCCTGAGAACTTATGGAGTTTATTGCGGCACTTTCTAATGCTTGCTGCGTACTCATGGGGGGTAAAATACTAGGCAGGCGGCTTGCAAGCATCGACTTTCCGGTGCCCGGTGGTCCAATCATCAGCATGTTGTGGCGCCCAGCGGCAGCTATTTCTAACGCGCGTCTGGTGTGGTGCTGTCCTCTTACGTCAGACATATCTAGGGCGTTATCTGTTGGTGGTGTTATCTTAGAATTTTTCGCATAGGGTAAGCGCTTCAGGCCTTGTATATGTTGGCAAACGCTTAATAAGTTATCTGCGCCATATATGTTGGGGTGTTCAGTTAGCGCTGCTTGCTCGGCACTTTTTGTCGGCATAACCAATATTTTATTGTTTTTCTGAGCGGCAAGGGCAACGGGCAGGCTACCATTAACTTCGCGTAGTAAACCTGAAAGAGCGAGTTCGCCGTGAAATTCGTATTGATCTAAGGATGTTTTATCGATTTGTCCTGAGGCAGCTAAGATGCCGAGTGCGATGGGTAGATCATAACGACCACCATCTTTGGGTAAATCAGCCGGAGCCAGATTAACGGTTATCTTACGTGCGGGGAATTCAAAGCAGGAATTGATGATGGCGGCGCGTACTCGGTCGCGGCTTTCTCGTACCGCAGCTTCGGGTAAGCCGACAATAGAAAAGGCGGGCAGACCGTTAGATAAGTGTACTTCGACCGTAACAATGGCGGCATTGATGCCATTTAATGCACGCGTATATAGTGTGGCGAGTTGCATGGTTTCCCTTCCTTGAGAATGTGGTTTTTCCTGATGTTGTGATTGTTATCCACAATAACATTTGTAAAAGGTCTTGCGTATTTATTAATGGTATTTATGACTATCCAGGGAAAGCTATTTTTTTAAATGCGCTATCTGTATTTCAATGGCGTCTAGTTTTTCACGTGTTCGTTGCAATACCGCCGATTGCACGTCAAATTCTTCGCGTGTTACCAGGTTCATTTTTGTTAGTGTTGATTGCAGTAGTCCACGTACATGGGTTTCCACATCGTCTTGCATATGTTTGACGTTGCCTGGTATAAGGGCACTAATACGCTTTGTTAATTCATCAAGTGGTTCATTCATTGGTAATAGCCTCAAGTTAAGGCGGTCCATTGTAAAACAAAATATGACAACAGGCATGCACCAATGTGTTTCATTTTCACTGACAGCGCACTTAATTAGTGCGCTATAGATATGGATAAGTGTTAGTTAAATCAATCATTATAGGTAACTTATTGATTGCTAATGGATATCTATTATTGGCACAATTACTGCTTTTGCAAGGTCAAGTTTTCAACAAAAAACGGTTTTTTACACTATTGACCTTAATGTTGGGTTCCGCCTGCTTTCGCTGTTGATGGCAGGCATATTCCTAGGAGTAACTATTATGAAAATGATTACTGCAATCATTAAACCTTTTAAGCTGGACGATGTGCGTGAAGCATTATCTGAAATTGGCGTACAAGGTATTACGGTAACTGAGGTAAAGGGTTTTGGCCGACAAAAAGGTCATACCGAGTTATATCGTGGTGCTGAGTATGTTGTTGATTTTTTACCTAAGGTAAAAGTTGAAATTGCGGTTACCGCCGACATTGCTGAGAAAGTGATCGAGGCAATCCGTGGTGCGGCTAATA
>JAESSQ010000132.1 GCA_016764035.1 Gammaproteobacteria bacterium | reverse complement strand
ATAGTAGATCAGTATTTAGATTGGCATCATACTAATTTAAGGATTGGAGCTGGACATCAGATTTATCAAAGAGTCTTTGGTCCAATGATAGGGTTGAAGACTGTTGAAGAAGAAATAGGGAAGAAAAAAAAGATACTCAAAAATTCGTTGAATTATATCAATAATCTTCTTACTGAAAGTGCGCTTAAAATACTGCGCCCATTAATACGTGTAATGATACGTAACGGTGTTTCGTCTGGCAACTTTGAAGAATTGGTGCGTAAGGCCTATGTTGACGAAGCATTTCTGAATAACAAGCTAAAAAATACCATATCTAGTGTTGCCGCACAAACTGGATTATCTCGTAAAGAAGTAAAACGACTGACTTTGCTTAACGAGACACATCATACTGATATAGAACAAAAATATAATCGCGCTGTCCGGGTTATAAGCGGGTGGGTGAATGACAAAAGGTTTATCGATGACTTTGGCAAAACTAAAATATTGCCTGTCGATGGGGACGAGCACGCCTTTTCTGTCTTAGTTAAAGAGTTCAGTGGTGACATAACAACGAAAGCCATGCTTGATCTATTAATTGCTGCCGATTGCGTCGTAAAAGATGGCAACAACCTTGAGTTGGTCAAGCAAGCCTATGTACCAGGCAACGATTCTGGCGAAATTATTCGAATTTTGGGCGTTGATACAAATGAGTTGATTAACACGATTGATTATAACTTAACAATTGATGAGCAAAACAAACGTTATCAGCGAAAAGTTTCAACGGCTGTTCTTGATAAAGACGCCATCGCCGAATTTAAATTATTAGCAAATAAACAATCGCAAGTCTTGCTTGAAGAACTTGACGCCTGGTTGTCTCAACATGAAGTAAATCCAGATGATGAAAATGCACGTTACGTCAGCCTAGGTATTTACTATTATGAAAATATAGAGTCAGGAGAAGTAAAATGAACACATATATAATTAAAACAGTACTTAGCTTATGTGTGCTGTTAATAGTGGCCGCATGTGGCGGATCTGGTGGTATTGGATTTGCAGGTATTGGTGGTTCAGGGTATATATCCTCAGGCAGTGTATCCGGTTTTGGAAGTGTTTTTGTTAATGGCGTGGAATATGAAACGGGCAGCGCAATATTTGATATTGATGGAAGTGATGGAACAGAGGGCGATTTAGCCATAGGTATGATCGTTCAGGTAAATGGCACGATTAATAGTGATGGTGTGACAGGCACAGCAACCAGCATAAGTTATGACGATGAATTACAAGGTGCTGTTACTGATATAACTGATCTTAATCTTGACCCTGATTTTCTTATGCGATCATTTACGGTATTAGGTACAAACGTTATTATCAACAGTGGTACGACAACGTATGATGTATCTGACGATGTGCCTGCAAATACACTTTTTGGATTTACTGAAATAGCCGATAACAATAATGTAGAGATTAGTGGTTTCTTTAATGTGAATGGGGATCTTATTGCTACACGGGTCGAGCTTAAAGAAATTACATTTGACGCGAACAGTATAGTGGAAATTAAAGGCATAATTTCATTTTTAGTGAATACTACATTTAAGATTGGTAGTTTAAACATTGATGCATCTTCTGCAACTCTCGATGACCTGCCAAATGGGCTAATTGATGGACAATTAGTTGAAGTTAAAGGTACATTTAATTCTGGCGACATTACGGCTAGTCAGGTTGAAGGTGAAGACTCGTCGGTAGAAGACACCGATGAATTCGAGTTGGAAGGATTGATTACAGCTTATGTAGATGATAGTGATTTTAAAATTAGCGGTATTAATGTTGATGCTAGTAACGCCACATTCAAACCCTCTACATTAGTCCTAACGGATGATGTTCGTGTGGAGGCAGAAGGTACTATCGTAAATGGTATTTTGATAGCGTCTGAAATTGAACTGCGAGGTGGTAATGCGAAAATACATGCAACAGTAAGCGCGGTTGATGCAAGCAATAATACCTTTGATGTACAACCATATGTTAATCAGCCAACTATTACTATTACTATTACCATATCCAGTAGTACGAAACTGGAAGATGATGTAAATGACATCGAGCCATTCACCTTAACTAATTTGGTTGTTGGTGATTATGTTGAAGTTCGTGGTTTTGATGATGGCAATGGTGGGGTTACTGCAACTGAAGTTAAAGTTGAAATGCCTGACGGTGTACTTTTACAAGGCGTCATTCAAGATGGTAGCAGCGAAATATCAGGTGTAATAAAAATTTATGGTGTTGAATTCGTCATTGAAGATCCTGGCGAGACTGAGTTTGAAGGTCTTAATGATGTCACTATTGATAACCAGGCTGATTTCTTTGCGGCAGTCACTCTTGATTCGACGATAGTTAAGGTTGAGGATGACGATGTTAATGGCACTGCAGATGAGGTTGAAATCGAGTCACTATAAAAACATTGGGTTGTTCCCGAGAATAAGTCCATTGTTTTAATTTTATTAACGGTGCTAGTGGCTTTGGCTTATTAAAACGCCGCTTACGGAGCACCATTAAATTTTGTAAATGTCGCGCTGCATGTGTAATCCCCCCATTAATAACCGAAGTTAAAAGCAGAGGTTATGCCGCTTCGAGCAATCGCCTGGGTGGTATCCCGCCAATCGCTGTATGCGGCCGTTCATTATTGTAAGTCCATAACCATTTTGTAGCCAGTAGTTGCGCGTGTTTAATATTTTTAAACAAATGCAGATCTAACCACTCATGCCTGGCTGTTCGATTAAACCGTTCGATATAAGCATTTTGTGTTGGCTTCCCTGGCTGGATGTAAAGCAAAGTTATTTGATGTTTATTGGTCCAGTCGATGAGCTTTTGACTGATATATTCCGGACCATTATCACACCGTATTGCATCGGGTTTGCCACGCCATTCGATAATCTGCTCAAGTGAGCGGATGACTCTTTGGCTGGGCAAGGATAAATCAACATCGATACCAAGCCCTTCACGGTTGTAATCATCGATGACATTAAAGGTGCGGAAACTGCGCCCATCATCCAATGTGTCGCTCATAAAGTCCATCGACCAGACCTGATTAATTGCGTCGGGGACGCTCAAGGCATCAGGCTTGTCGCGTTTTATACGCCTTCTGGGCTTGATACGTAGATTCAATTCTAATTCTCGATATATTCTGTATATACGCTTATGATTCCAACCATAACCTTGCGTATTACGAAGATAGTAATAGCAAAGACCAAAACCCCAACGTTGGTGTGTGGTGGTTAGACGTAGCAGCCAGTCCGCAATAACGGCGTTTTCCGTGCTTAACTTTGTCTGATAGCGGTAACAGGTTTCACTGATGGTGAAAGTAAGGCAAGCAACACGAATGCTAACACCATAGTGCGCTCTTGCTCGCTGCGCCATCTCTTTACGTCGAGATGGCTTCACCACTTTTTTTCAATGGCCTCACGTGCAATCTTTGCAATGAGCTTCTCTTCGGCGTACATTTTCTTGAGACGCCGATTTTCATCTTCTAGCTCTTTCAGTCGCTTCATCAGCGATGCATCCATGCCGCCGTATTTGGAACGCCAATTGTAGAAGGTCGCATCGCTCATTCCGTATTCTCGGCATAGATCGGCAACAGAGGTACCAGCTTCGTTTTGTTTTAGTATCGCCAGAATCTGGCTGTCTGTGTAACGTGATTTTTTCATAGAAAACTCCTCAGTTTAGTTTACGAGTATTTTCTACTTTTGACGCCTGTTATTTTTCGGGGGGATTACAAGGTGACCGTTACAGAAGGACCGTTAACCGATAAACCTGACCTTGGAGGTATAACACTAAAATGGAATAATTGCGTCAAAGCTGACATT
>JAESSQ010000131.1 GCA_016764035.1 Gammaproteobacteria bacterium | reverse complement strand
TCAGCATGACCTATTTCATTTAGCCAGAAGGGCATAACCTGCATCAAACCTTGTGCGCCTGACTTAGAAATCGCATAACTATCGAAATGGCTTTCTATTTCTATCAGTGCTAATACCAGTTCAGGCTGTAGTTTGGCACGTGTTGCTTCAAGATGAATTTGTTTCAATAGTGTTAAGCGTAATTGTTCGTCTTTGATGAAACGACGTAGACGACTCGACATATCAAATAGCCAAACTTCAGCATGAAAACGATCTTCAAAACTTTCTGATGAATTGATAGCTTCTGTTAATAATTGCCGGAGTTTAGGGTCAACACTCTGTTCGGACGCATGGATGGGTATATACACAGAGGTGATGGAAATAAAAAATACCAGTAGTGTTGTCAGGCGTATGAACATGCAAAAGAAATGTTTATTTATCGCCAGTTAAATATGCAACGATGTCAGTTAGTGGTATATCCTGGTTATCAGTGGCTCCTCGTTTTTTATATTCAACCTTGCCGTCTTTTAGTCCTCGGTCACCGATAACGATACGATGAGGTATGCCGATTAAATCCAGGTCGGCCAGCATGCCACCTAATCGTGCTTTCTCGTCATAAAGTAAAACCTCCAGGCCGGCTGCGTTTAATTCATCATGCAGACGGATTGCGGTATTGCGCACATCTTCAGATTTCTGCATATTAATGGGTGCAATAGCCACATCAAACGGAGCGAGATTTTTTGACCAGATTATGCCGTTTTCATCATGGCTTTGTTCGATGGCGGCAGCAACGATTCTTGTTATGCCCATTCCATAACACCCCATCGTCATCACGGTAGCCTTACCGTTTTCATCGAGTACAGTAGCTTTAAATGCTTCGGAATATTTTTTACCGAGCTGAAAAATATGCCCAACTTCGATGCCGCGTACAATGGACAGGGTGCCTTTACCGTCAGGGCTCGCGTCACCTTCGACGATGTTTCTTAGGTCAGCAGCTGTAGGTAAGGCGCAGTCACGCTCCCAGTTTACGCCGGTTAAATGTTTATCGTCCTCATTAGCGCCGCAGACAAAATCAGTACATTGTAAAGCCGCATAGTCGGCAATGATTGTAATGCTTAAATTGACAGGGCCTAGTGAGCCAGCATCACAACCAGCAACCTGCTTAATCTGTTCGTCGGTGGCAAAACATAGAGGTTCGGCAATCTCAATGAGGTGTGCGGCTTTAACTTCATTGAGTTCGTGGTCACCACGTAACACTAGTGCGACCACGGAGTTTTCTTCACTGCCAACAACCAGTAGCGTTTTAATGCACTGTTGAGTGGGTACATTTAGGTACTGGCTAATCTCTTCGATAGTGTGTTGATTCGGTGTGTCAACGCAAAGCATATCCATGCTGGGTTCAGGACGAAGCGTTGTAGGTTGAATAGTTTCGGCTTTTTCAATGTTGGCGGCATAGTCACTGCCATTTGAAAAGGCGATCGCATCTTCGCCAGAATCTGCTAATACGTGAAATTCGTGTGAACTATTTCCGCCGATAGCGCCACTGTCTGCCATCACTGCTCGAAACTCAAGACCAAGACGCGTAAAGATGTTGCTGTAGGCCTGATACATTAAATCGTACGTTGTCTGCAGACTTTCCTGGCTGGCATGAAATGAATAGGCGTCTTTCATGATGAATTCACGCGAGCGCATAACGCCAAACCTAGGACGGATTTCATCACGAAATTTCGTTTGAATCTGGTAGTAGGTTATTGGCAATTGTTTATAGCTGGAAAGTTCTTTCCTTGCCATATCGGTAATAATTTCTTCATGCGTAGGGCCGAAACAAAATTCACGGTCATGGCGGTCACGCATACGTAACAGCTCAGGGCCATATTGCTCCCAACGGCCAGACTCCTGCCATAACTCACCTGGTTGTACTGCAGGCATGAGTATTTCCAGGGAGCCGCATCGGTCCATTTCTTCACGCACGATTTTTTCGACCTTACGCATAACACGTAAACCCAAAGGCAACCAGGTATAAAGACCGGATGCAAGCTTTCGAATAAGGCCGGCACGTAGCATTAATTGATGGCTGGTAATCTCAGCATCAGAGGGTGTTTCTTTTAAGGTGATAATCTGAAATTTAGATAGATACATATCGGCTTTAACCTGGGCGAAGCAGTGGGTAGAATGGGCGCATTTTACCAACAACTGAGATTTATGCGACCGAGATTTTTCCAGCAAGTTTTATTCATAGTTATCTGCGTGTTCGGTACGGGTTCGAATGCTTACGCAACGATTACCGATGATGACATCGAAACTATTTTACAGCAGGCAGAAACGTTACAGTTGGCTAAGCATGAGACATGGCTGGCATTATTGCACTACAAGCGTGAAACCTTATTGCGCCGATTTGTTAGTCAGGCAGATGACGAGAATTTTTTTCTGTCCGACGACGGTAAGACAAACGCGGATGCTGAGCTTAAAGCCAATATTAAAGCTTTTTTCAAAGGTCCACATAAAGGCCATGCGCAATGCCGTTTCCCTGCTCGTTGGTGGTGGATAAAACAGCAATTGAATTTACAGGGCAAACATGAGGTGAGCTGTCCTCAACATGTGGCCTTCATGACACGTGTTGCTCAAGATAAATTGTTTCTGGTGTTTCCAACCATGTACCTCAATAATCCAGGTTCGACATTTGGCCATACTTTTTTACGCTTTGACGGCGAAGGAAAATCGAAATTATTATCACAGACTTTAAACTATGCGGCACGTGTTGATAAAAGCGATGACCTTTTAAGTTATGTGAGCAAAGGATTGTTCGGTGGTTATAAGGGCTTTTTTAAATCGAGGCCTTATTATGAAACCGTTCAGGAATACAGCAACATCGAAAATCGTGACATTTGGGAGTATCAGTTGGCTTTTACACGAGAAGAAATAACGCAACTGGTACGACATCTTTGGGAAGTAAAGGGTATAGATTTTGATTATTATTTTTTCAGAGAAAACTGTGCCTATCGTTTACTTGCACTTATTGATGTGGTGCGACCAGGTATGCAATTAACGGGGGAGAACGCGTTTCCTGCCTATGCGATACCCGTTGATACCGTGCGTGCATTAGATGATAGAAACTTAATAACATCACGACAATTTCGCGCATCATTAGCTACAAAAATTAACGATGAATTTTCCACACAAAAAAATGTTGGTGAGGACGAAAATGTTTCATCCGTTGTGGTAGACATTGTTGACGAGCAATTGTTAGCCGACACTGATGCAATCAGTAAAATATTGCAGATGTTAAATTCAGAAAGTAAAAAACGTGAGGCATTAAAACGTAGCATTGATATTTTACAGTTTCGAGGTGAGTCTTCTTCGAAAAAATCACACGTTATTTTGCAAATGATGAATGACGCTGCAACAGTAGACAGTGATGTTGAAAGTACTGAAGCAATTACGACAATCACAGCAGCCGTCACAACAGAAAAAAAATCACCGGAAAAAGGCCATGATTCATTTCGTGTGGCAGCAGGTTTGGGGGGGCAAAATGACAGGCAGTATCTCGATATACAAATTCGTCCAGCGTTTCATGACTTAATCGATGCGCCGCAGAGTTTTATTGATGGTGCGGCAATTAATGTTTTCGATTTTCGATTTAAATGGTTCACAGGAGCAGGCTCAAAGGATAAAGCTAATAATAATGTGAACAGTAATCTCAGGTTGGAAAGTTTAAGTTTTATCAACGTGACATCCCTAAACCCGGTAAAGCAATGGATAACACCGGTATCATGGTTGTTTGATATTAGACTCGATCGCACGCAATTAAGTGATAAGCAATCGGTTAGAAATTTTATTGGTCGTGGCGGGGCAGGATTGAGTTTTAAGTGGCAGGGCTTGATGCCGTTTGCCTTATTGATCGCAGAGGGAAATGTGTCATCCAGTTATTTAAAGGGTTACAGTTTGCTACTGGGCGGGCAAGCTGGCTTTTATTTAAACAGTAAAGCGGGCCAGTTTATGTTGAGTTATGAAATAGATGATGCAGTAGCAGGGTTTGAGCTGGATAGAGATATTACTCAGCTGCAGTGGCAATATAACTTACAGGTTAATCATGCGCTGCGTTTACGCTATAAACGTATACAGTACGATTTTTATGACGACGACGATTGGTCTGTTGTTTATAACTATTATTTTTAATGGCTTACTTCAAGACTAGCGTGTTTGAGTTGTCAATAATGTAACCTGCTAGATGTTTAAAATGTTTTTTCATTCCAGCCCCACATGTGACGCTCAGGGTTACTGAACTCAATATAAATTCGTGCACTTTTTATATT
Organism: Gammaproteobacteria bacterium; assembly: GCA_016764035.1. GTDB lineage: Bacteria > Pseudomonadota > Gammaproteobacteria > SZUA-229 > SZUA-229. Next base: position 1,124 of record JAESSQ010000131.1, on the reverse strand, counting down.
GAACTGTGTTGTGATAAATGAACATATTTTTGATGATAATTCGCTTGTTTCGTTTTCAGCTAGTCCCAGGCTTTTTAACGTCACATGCGCAGCTGGTTCGTTTGTGCCAGCAAAAATTAAGGGTTGTTCTGGTAGGATTTTCACCATCACATAACTTTCGGGTTTACCGAGTAACTCGGCAGTAAATTTTGATGCTAATTCTGACACGTGCAGATGGTTTTTGATTTTTGTGTTGGTTGTTATCGCTAATAAAGGCATGGTGTTAACGGATGTTTTTTTGTCAGACGGTTACTGACTTTATCGACAGAACTCACGTTGTTTCTTTTTGGCCGTTGCCAGGCGATTCTGACGCTGCGATTCTGATAAATAAATATATTCACCTTTAGTATTAATTTCGCGCATACGTCCTCGGCTGCTGATTGAGGCGATGTCATTTTTGGCTTCATTACAATATTTTCGTTTATCGTTTTTAGATATTTCAGGTACCTTGGGTACGGGCGGTGTTGTTGAAGGTGGCTTTTCGGTTTCTTCAGCGGTAATTTCGTCGTCAGATTTGCTGTCTATGTTTTTATCCGTGTTAGGTGGTGATGGTTTGTAATTGTCTATTTTTATCTTTTTGGCGCTTGCGGCTGCTGGTGAGTCACTGTAATTGACCTGGCCATCGCTATCGACCCATCGGTAAATACCCGCATGCGTTGTTGTAGTAAATAATAAATACAGAAACGTCATGATAATGGCAATGAATCGTGTTTTTTTGGTCATGGCGCCTGTTTGTCCATTAAGTTAGTTATGTGGCCAAAGTTTTAGTTAAGAAAATAGCGGTGTGTCGAAGTATTTATAGGAGTATAGATAATCTTCACTTCATACACCACGATATTACATGCTTTACGCCATTCAATTAATCTTTTTAGAATTAAATTATACAGGTGCGTATAATATCAATGTTTTTGATGCCTCTTATTTATGAGTGAACTGATGTTCATTTAGGTATGTGTAATCCTTCTCTTTCTTAATGTGGTAATAATGAGTCATGGCAGATCGACGATTAAGAATATTTTATACAGTGGCACGATTGTTAAATTTCACCAAAGCGGGCGAGTATTTGCATATGACACAACCTGCGG
>JAESSQ010000130.1 GCA_016764035.1 Gammaproteobacteria bacterium | reverse complement strand
CATCGAGCAACCAACCGGCGTTGGCCTGAAAATACTGCGCAATGGTTGCGTATTTTTAAGAAAAGCCTGTTTGATATTGCCTGCCAGAATTTTCGCTTCTCGAGATTGTCCTGCCATGTTTTTATCGATAACGACACGGTTAAGCAGTTTTTTAGCAATCACTTTTGCAGAAAAACGACGCACAGAAAAATGTACGATGGCGAAGCCTCACAACAACGTCGCTAATTTAATCGAAGAGACAATATTAGAACCAGCAAAATCGTAAGAAAACAAAGCCCACACATCAAACCATTGGCTTAATACCAACATGCCGGTCAAAAACAGTCCTGCAGCTACAGCATCGATAGTCAACACCATTTTCATCCATTGACTCATCGCGTTTTTCACCACAGGTACAACCTGATTTTCTATATCGCTGGCAATCGTTTCTAAAGCGCCAACGATACGATACGAACGCTCGACTTCAACCTGATGAATACGCTCAAATATAGCTGACTTGTCCTGCGCACATTTTTTTTTCAAAGCGCTGTCTAACCACTTCATCAGCGATAGGTACGGCTACGTCACTATTGTATATCGAATAAAAACGACCCGCGGTTAAGCCTTTTGCTGCCAACGCTCGCTGCCACGCTGCCACGACAGCTTCAGGGTTGTCTTCCTGTGCAGCTGTATCAATCTGATTGAGTATGTACAAAAATTTTTCCGAGTCACTGCGGTTGATAGTGTTACCGACCAGGTGATCTAAGGTGTCTTGCATCGCACCCGGTTCAGGATGCCTGGCATCAAAAAACACCAATACCAAGTCTGATAAATCCACGATATGATCAGTAAGCCTTAGAATTGCATTGCGTTGTTCGTCGGCATCAAAACCGGGAGAGTCAATAATTATTTTGCCACTGAGCTTTTCCGAATGTGATGTTTTCATCTGCAAATAAGCATCAATGCGTCGACCTTCACCGCTAGCAACCTTATCTATCTCATCACTCATCTGATAAAACGGAAACCGTGGATCTGCATTTAAAGCTATCCCTGGTAAAACGCGATTTTCTTTACTGTTGCCATATGTGACAACTGTAAACTTATCATCAACCGCCTGGTTACCCGTAAGTTGTAACTTATCACCGAGAAAATTATTAATGAATGATGACTTGCCCGCCGAAAATGTACCTAACACAGAAACCAGTGGCCACCATGGGATGCTGGTTGCATAAGATTCACTGGTCTTCAGCAAGCCGATTTTATAAGCGACTGTATCAAGTTTTTTAAAGCGGGAGACCACATCAAGTAATAATGGATTTTCATTATTCAAATGTGTTTCCAGCTTTGACAGACGATCTCGAATGGATTTATCCGGGCGGTTTAACATCGCAGACTTACACCTTACTATGGTTATTTAGTTAGTAATTTTTTAATGATACCGAGCTAACGCCTGGCATCATTACTTCCTGAGCGAAAGTTTTCTCGACTACTTTTTTTTTAGTGCTTTTATTTACTGCGGAGTCAGACGTAATGAGCGTAGCTGGCAACTGTATACTCGGTAGTGTTGCAGACTTGGCTTGATGCCGCAAAGGCGGTTGCCCGGTATGTGGCGCTTGCTGAAGCACTGGGTTATATGACGGCCATTCTCTCGATGGTGGCCTCGGCACATTTGAATTCGTACTGAATGGCATCATGTCATTCATCATACCGAAAGGTCCGCTGGACACAGTACGGTTCATACCCCCTATATCACGCTGCATACCATAAACAGAACGATTCATACTGCCAAGGTTATACGTCATACTCTGTATATTTTTACTCATCGGCGTCAAGGTATTCATTTGCTCAGACATAGAACCAATATCATTGTTTATATTATCCATGCTTCCAGTCATTTTGGTTATATCTTTGGACATACGAGGCACTACATCCGAAACAATGACGGCCATCTGTGTTACAGATTGAGACAATATGGCGATGTCATGCGTCAGTCGATAAATTAAAAAGAAACCGTAAACAGCCAATAACACGAAAGCAAACAACGATGGATAAACCACCATCTCCCAACGTTTTGCACTGTTGTCAAAAGTATTGGCCAATCTCTCCAGCGGGTCGTCTACCGGGTCGCTAACAAAAGATTTATCCAGAATTTTTTCTTGTGCACGTTTTCTGGCGGCAGTTGCACGTGCTTTAAAGTCATCGACACCCTGCTTGGACTTAATCGTTTCATTCGTAGCTGCTGGTGCTGTATGTTCTTTTTCTGACATCTTAAAAGTCGCCTTCAGCACTGCGGTTCATAATATCTAAAATAATAGTTTTTACACCTTCGGCTTCTGTTTTAAGCGCTGGCGGCAGTGGTGTTCCGCCATAAATCATCGCGTCCATATTTAATGAATATAGCCAAAACTTGCCCTGTTTATCTTCTACCAGGCTTATACGACAAGGCAAATAAGCAGAATACGCATCGTTATATTCAAGCATTTGCGCTGCCGTCAATGCATTACAAAACATGTATATTTTAATAAACCGTGATTTTTTACCTGACATGGCTTCAATTTGCCCTGACAACGGTAACTCACCAACATTTTTTATGTTGTGCTCATTAGCCACAAACCTCATGGTTTCTTCTACATCGTCAACTGACAAATCTTCGTTGACAGGAATCTTCCATACGGTCGCTTCAGCAGCATTGCCGGTTTCAATGATCTTTTCAATCATATCGGAATATACATCTATCGCACGTTCATCAAATGATTCAAAAACCTGCATCATCGGTGCCATTTTCAGTGAAATAATGATGGCAATAATGACCGCGATAACACCTACCAGTGCAAATAAATTACGTAACGCATAAAACATATTTACTTTTCCTTGTATTGTTCCTATAGATTATTTATATAGTACGCTTATTACGAAGCTGTTGAATCGATAAGCATCTGCAACTCACGTGCTTTGGAAATATCCAGACGCTGCAAGACACCCATCATACTTCTGGCGCGATTGATTTGACCGTTTTTAAGGAAAATAGCAGCAGCTTCAAAATAAGCGGATGCTGCCTGTTTATTTTTACCTTGATTAAAATAGACATTACCTAGCTCGCCATAGGCATCGAAATTATTTTGTGTCGCCTCAATAACCTTCTGATAACTTTGCTCAGACAAGGCATAATTACGTTGATAAAATGACTGTCTGGCAAGAATCCAGTTATATTTTAATGATGCCGCTCTCTGTGCATTATCGATTGCCCTGCCACTATCATCAACATTATCTAACTGCTTTGCGACCTCTTCTGTCACAAACTTCTCTTCACTTACTTCACCAACTTCACTAACCTTGTTACTTCCCTCAGCTTGTTTTATTTCCACAGGCTTAGCTTCATTCTCTTTTTCTATAACGACGACTGAATTTCGTTGCAGTTGAATCGGGGTGTTACTGACGGTTGCAGATTGCTCTGAGCCTGGCTGTTTTACAGTTAACGTAGCAACAGCTAACGTTTGTTCTGGTTCTTCTTCAGCCGTCTGTTGTTCTATAGTATCTAAGACAAACGCATCCACCCCTTGCTCTTGTTCAGGCACTGTTTCATCTGCTGGCGAAAGATTTGCAAGCGCCGCAATTGATTCATGTGCAACGTTATCAATATCGGTAATCGCAATCTCTTTCGTCTTTTTTTCTACAATACCCGCAGAATTTTGGGTTATCTGAACCTGATTATGACGATAACTAATGGTTACAGGTTGCTGTTTAATCGCTATCGTCGGTTCAACACTATCATCGGCGATAACTTTCTCAGGCTCGGAATCTTCCAAACCTGAAGACAGTTGATCCGTTGTTACTGCGACCGTTTTGGCTGGTTCAGATGTTTTATCCTGATTTAATATCGCCTGCTTTTCTTTTGTTGCTGTTACGAACTCATCAACCTCATTGAACTGACTGGATAATGCTGCAACCAATTTGCCCGCTGGTGTATTCTGACCCAGCAAGTTACCCCAAAACATGTAACCATAAATAACAACAATGATTACTAGAATTAGCAAAGTGTGACTTAACAACCATCGAAAAATTTTCATATAATCCTCTTCTCTTTAAATACGTTAAATCGAAATACGTCAAACCGGTCTGCATACGACCCAATTCAAGAACCTATTAAAAAATATTCTAATCTAAAAGTGTCGCCAATATTTTCATTTCTTTCGAAGCTTTACCGTTCGGGTCGAGTTCAAAAACGCCTAGCCCCTCACTAAATGAACGACGGTAAGCTGTCCGTTGATACAAACGCGTGTCCATAGCTTTTATACCCGGTAGCATCTGTAGTGCCTGCTCTGCCTCATGAGTTTCGCGAACACCAATATGCGTATCTGCTCGATTAATAAAACCTAATATCTCAGGTTTTTTATTCTCGTTGATACAGTTATTAACAATCTGTAAAAAACGCTGTGTCGACCATATATCTGCCTGACTAGGTTGTACAGGAACCAATACCCTGTCTGCCAAAAATAATGCCTTTTCCATGGCCGGCATATTGGTGGCACTCATATCAACGATAATCGGCGTTCTGAATGAGTTGTCATTGGCTAAAGTTTCCAGTTCATCCAGATCTGTTGAAACAGCAACGTTAGGTTCGTAACCATCTTCAGTTCGTACATCACAAACATCCACCAGGGTGCATTGAGGATCAAGGTCAAACGCTTTAACTCCCGCTTTATCGTGCGCAAGCCAGACCGCCAAATTAAATGCAACGGTGCTTTTTCCTGTACCACCTTTCAAATTTCCAACGACTGTTATCATAAATAACTACCTGACATTGTTTACTGAAAAACTGTTTTTCTCATTGCGAATTTGAAACCCACCGCTCCTCTGGCTCTTAGTGATATACCGTCCATCCTGGACATATTCACACCGCCTTCCATGGCTCCTTGTGATATACCGTCCATCCTGGACATAACGTGTCGATGTGCGACATCACTCGAATATTTCAAGTGTTACTACTGCGCAACGCGAGGCGCAACAGGCGGCTGTCCATTGGGAGCTATGTATTGAGGTGCAGCAGGCGGTTGATTATTGTGAGCTGGCGCATAAGGTGCAGGAGCATAAGAACGCTGATTGTAGCGACCTTGACCATAGGGACGACGGCCATATTGTGGTGGCTGAGCATTTGGAGCCGGCGCATAATACGGGCGACCATAATATTGATTACCACCACCATAATAACCATCGTTTCTATTATCCCAACCCTGGTTTCCATAATAATTGTTATAACCATCACCACGCGCGTTTCCACGTCCTTTAGCTTTCATATTAAAATCAAAGCTGCCGTTAAAATCACCTGAACCTTCACCAGAGCCATCGCCGGTACCATCACCAGAACCATTATTGCTCGCGTTATTGTTCCAGTTATTATTGCCAGAACCATAATTATCCCAGGGCCCACTCCATTGAGCATTAACCATGGTGGATGCCAGACCAAAACCTAAAGCAAAAGTAAAAACAGCTACGTTAATTATTGTTTTCATGTTGACGCCTCCTGATTACCCTCATTGGCTGCAGTATTGAGTTGAGGGAAAAACTCAACACCCTGATATTTAAAAACAACCTTTAACATTATTATATCTATCGTTGAAAATAAAACTACTATTGCATGTTCGGGTGTGGGTAGCCACGATACTGAGGCTGATAACGTCCTCTTTCATAAGACCAAGATGGATAAGGTCGAGGGTCATAAGATGGCGGTGAATAAAAACCT
>JAESSQ010000129.1 GCA_016764035.1 Gammaproteobacteria bacterium | reverse complement strand
GACCAATTGAACCACCTAAATTAAGCAATGCGCCAGAGTGACGACGTTTGCCATTAATAAGCACAAGGGTATGATCAGGTGCTAAACCACGTAAAGTCGCTGGACTAGAATGATCAGTACCGTCATTTAACGTCGCTTTAGGATAGTTAAAGCTGGGTAATAAATTAGATAATATTTGGCTTACTTCTAACTGACCTGTCGCCGCCATACTATCAATATTAATAACATCAACTGGCGAAGTACTTTCGGCTACGGTGCGGTCATTACGACGAGAGCCTGTAACCATAATACGTTCGATACTTTCTTCTTTTACAGAAGCTTCTTCTGCTGAAAAAGCAGATACTGAAATAGTTGCTGCTGCGCTAGCCCCAACTAACATTGCAAGACGAATAGCCTTAGCCACTTTACACTGGTTATACATGATTTCCCCTGTTTCATATTTATATTTATTAGTAATATTTTTTCACTCTTTTATCAAAGAGCAAGCAGGGTATAGCGAAGGATGTGCCAAGTTGAAAATAAAATATAAAACATTGAAAAATAAATAAATAATAAACTGACCCTCATGTATCCACAGCAAAACAGGTATAACTATTCCTACAGAAAAGCACCTTTAAGAAGTTTTGCGCTTACCAATGAAGTAGCTACTGTAGGTGGAAATATGGCAAAAAAAAACCTGCTAATAAATAGCAGGCTCGTCAACCAAAAATTACCCGTGACAAAATAAGCAATAAGAATGGAAGGAAATAAGTCTTATCACATGACAACAACAATATTAATAAGAGATACTGTTAAGTACTTTATTAATATTGTCATTGTCATTGTCATTAAAGCCAAAAGCATGCCAACATTAAAATATATAGTTAAACGATTGAACTTTAAGTAATTAAAATATAATAAGGAGTTTTTACTTACCAATTAAAAACGTAAAAATTCCTATTACCATTGGCAGTAACAGAAACTATGTTCTTAATAGTTGTTGTTGAAGGCCATTTAAATTTTGATTAAAGAAAGGGTATTTGACTGATCATATGATTTCATTACTTTTTGATAGGCTTGACGTACTTTATTAACTATACGTTCATCCGTTTGTAAGCTGAAAGCCATATAAAGAGAGGTGGATGTTTCTTCTAATCGGTAAATAGGCACTATTTCTTGACAATCTAACATAAGGTGTAAACAGGTTAATTGAAAGGTAGCGTAATCAGTTGGGAACAAGTCAATGCGCCCTAGTTTAAGCATTTTTACCGTTTGCTCAGAAGTCGTTAATAAATGTAGATAGTTAAATCCCTGACTATGCAAAAACTTATGATTAGCACTATTTCGAATAGTGCCTATATTCAACTCTTTTAATGAACTCAAAGAAACTGGCTGAATGATATTTAATGAATTCAAGCCCACTAAATAATAATTTAGTAAGGTTAAATGACCTACCCATTGAAATTATTTTCTCGCTCAGGCGTTCTTGCAATCGAGTAAATCAGAGTGTTAGGGGCTGTTTGTGCATATTTATACGCCCTAGCCCAAGGTAAAACAGTTTGACTATATTCAAAACCGGCTTCTTCTAATACCCTTTTTACTAACCGTGATGCTGGTCCTTCAATACTGAAGTTTTCTAAATACTGATACGGAAAAGAGTTCTCAGTGACAACGTTTATAACTATCTCATTAAGGTCTGTATTCTCATTTGCGCTAGAGACTAAACAATAAAAAAATAACGAGAAAATCGGATATAGCAACTTACACCTCAACAATAACTTTTAGCATCAAAGCTAATTAAATGGCAAAAAGTAACTATCGCTAAACTTTAATAATTCAGTGATAGTTTTTATAATAGTGAATATCTACTCAGCAACTTTTGCTTGATGCTTTTCCAAGTTATTTACCGAGTTATCGACAGAAGTATCATCCTCAGTCAACGCTTTTTTGAAACCTTTCACTGCTCCTCCTAAATCACCACCTAAGCCGCGCAATTTTTTAGTGCCAAATAACAACACCACAATAACGGCAACAATGGCAAGTTGCCAAATACTAATACCAGCCATAAGTTTCTCCTGTTTTATTTAAAGTAATATCAGTGGCTAAGTGTTTAATTTACTTAGACACTGACAGGGCGCTACTACACTACTGTGGTCGTTGCGCTTAGATTTAAGGTATGACCATTAAGCGGTAAGATCACATGGTTGGCCGATAAAATGCCACTATTACAACTTTCACTAATATAAATCCCTCGGTGCCCAGCTCCTTTTTGACAATTAATGGTATTGTTATTGATCATGAAGTGAGTTGCATTACTGATACTAATGGCTGCTAACGCCTGCTCTTTGCCTTGAAAGCGTATCAAGTTATTGTTGACTGACAAATCTTCTAAACTAAAATGCGTTGGGGCAATATTAATAGCGGCTCCTGTCGTTTTGTTAGCATTGATCTGGTTTTGGCTTATCAATACTTGACTAAAGTCAGCTTGGTTGTTTTCATTTAATTCACTTTGACTGATGATGCAAATTGCATTTTTTAGCTGTTGCTCAAATCTGTTACCCGTAATGTAAACAAGGGGTTGACTATTGCTTAGCGAAAGTTCGATGCCTACTGAGCCACCATGAATGTTATTATTTACAATTTTTGTTGTACCACTTTTAAGCTTAATAGCAGTGGGCATGTTGTTAATAGTGACATTTTCAATATCGTTAGTTAACGTACTATTATTGGCATTATCCGTTAAACTAATACCTGCACCGATACTTTTTGGACTTGATTGGTTCAGCGTCAAAGTAAAATCTTTAAAGTAAGCTGCTGATTGTTGTTCAGCTAAATAACTGATTACATCTTTAGTTGAGCTATCAGTTGAGCTTAAAATTGTTGTACTCCCTTGCCCGATAATACCACCAGCTGCAATCGATAAGGTTGTAAATGGATAATGCTTCGCGCCATATGTAATCAACTTACCGGTATTATGTGCACTCGTCATTGCTTTAGTGTTATCAAGAGTATTGTCTTGAACAGAGCCTTCTAGACCAATAGCACCAAACTGTTCAACTCTAATAACACCACTAGGAAACAACGCTTGAGCTTGTAAACCATTATTGAGCTTAATAAGCGAACCGCCATCTACCGCAAGCGGTGAACTATTAACAATAATATAGATATTATCCCCATCATCGCCGACTTGGTGATAGCCCAATGTAGCAATGGTATCGCCAGATTTTAAGCTTTTATCTGCAACCATATTTTTCACACTGTTATGGGTGATTTTAGTACCATTAGCTAACATGCTTTCGTTGATATTACCCGCTTGAGTTGTATTCGACAGTACGGCTCCACCAAGTAAGACTGCAGCAGTTGATGCACCCATTGTCATGAATTTACGGCGAGATGATACACTTTCAAAATTTTTCATAATATTTTACCTTCTAATTTTTTAACATTTAAAAATGATTTTAATCATTGTTTTGGTTGTTTATTTTGTAATTTTAGGTGGTGTGCTAAACAATTTGTATTTGATCAATACAAACCGTATCGCTAGAAGCGTTCATGCCTCCTTCAAAAGCAATTTTAAACGTTGAAATATGGTTATAGGGTGATAAGTCAATTGAATAGCTATGATAGTAACCATCAGCGTCACTTGCTGTTAACGTTTTAACCGTGACCCAACCAGCACCTTCATCAATGCTAATGGTAAATTGATCTCCAACAGATAGCGCTTGACCAACTCTGGCAGCGAACTCAAGTTTTTTACCTGAAAATCCCGACAAATCTACTGTTCGCTCAATACGAGCATTATTAGTAAACTGCGCAGAATTTAGCCCGATAAATGCTTGATCGCAGGTAATAGTTGCGCCACTTACCGTCCAAGCAAAACTAAAGCCACTACCACCGTTGAAGTCACCCGAATCAAAACTATCGATAGCCACAGCTTTATCACCAACAATACGAATACGGTCTAAATACCAGTAATCGAGCGTTTCATCCATGGCGCCTGCAAAAATAATGTTAAAGTTAGCCGAACGATTATAAGAAGATAAATCAATGATATGTTGATGATATACTTTGTCGGCATGATCAGGTGTAATGGTGTCAACAATTTGCTCGCCGCTGCCATCATCAATAGATTGGATCCTTATCCTCTTTAATCCCGGGCCTGCGATATCTGATAAATCACATGTAATTATTCCAGTTACCGGCGGTACCAATGGGCATCCGCCATCTATAGTGGGAATGGTGGTGATTGGTATATCAGTAAGTGTAAAGAAAACTAGTTCAGTCTGACCGTTT
>JAESSQ010000128.1 GCA_016764035.1 Gammaproteobacteria bacterium | reverse complement strand
CAGCTGATCCATCACGACCTATCAATTCGACAACTTCAGCTTTTTCAGCTAGACCAAAAGCACCAATAACACTGCATGAGCTTTTCATTTTGTGGGATACATTAAAAACAGCATTAGCGTCGTCGTTTTTTATTGCTGATTCAATTTCTGATAATTGTTCGGGCAAGCTTTGTAGGCACATCGAAAGTATCTCTTTAAAAGAGTCGCCCATTATTTCTTTCATTTCTGTGAATGCAGCCGCATCCATGGCAGTTTTAGTCATAAATTATTCCTTAAAGTATTAGTCATTACTAAGTCGAGAGTGAGAGTCACCCACCAGTACGGCATCAGGTATATTGACGCGTAATGTGGAAACAATTTTACCATATATACCCGGAGCAGCTTTAAACGAAACCCAAAGCGTATTGAGTTTCATGTCCAGATTAGCAAATAAAACTACGTTGTTATATTGTTTGAGCGAGAACTCAATATTGGCCAGCGTGTTTTTTATATATTGCTCTGGCCTGGTTTTTAATTTTGGGATAATCATTAACAAATCGCTAACAGGGCCGCCATCTTCATCGCGTGTAGGCGCCAATTTCCACAGAGGTTCTGCAGGTGTTAAGCCAACGCTGAGTTTTAAATCTGTTTTATCCATAACAAAAAATTGTTGCCCGATTAAGTAACAAAAATAAATGTTATCTGGATAATAGTCAAACCAGGAGATAAAGGCGAACTTATTATATTATTACTATTATGTTTATTAGCGACATGATAGCCCGTATCTTTATATTGAGAAGATCGTTTACAGAACCTCAGTAAGCCAACGTCGAATATGTTGAATTTCTTCCAGGCAGACGGAATGACCCATTTCATATTCATGCCAGTGTATATCCATATCGTAAGACTCCAGTTGTTGCTGACAGTCCTTACCGTGTTGGAAGTCTATAATCTCATCTTGCTGGCCATGCGCCATAAAAACAGGCGTTTCTATTGCGGCATCACTGATTTCATCGTCCAGTGAATCAGGTAGGGCAAGATAAGTCGACAACGCCATAATCCCTGCCAGGGGTTTTGGGTATCGACAACCACAATGTAAGCAATGGCGCCACCTTGTGAAAAACCAGCAACCACAATTCTACAGGCGTCAATTCCGTTTTCTTCCTGTTCTTCACAGAGTTGTTTTAAAATAGCGGACGATTCTTTTATACCCATCTCGTCTTCCTGCGCTACGATGGAATCACTGCTGATGTCATACCAGCCAGACATCGGGTAACCCTGATTGATGGTGATTGGCCGTATAGGCGCATGTGGAAAGATAAAACGAATCACTAAATCTGATGGTAATTGTAATTGCTCAATAATAGGTACAAAGTCGTTACCATCGGCACCTAATCCATGTAACCAGATAACGGCGGCATCGGGGTGCTCATCGGTTTCGATGATAATAGCTTCAAGTTCTGACATAATAACGGACGGCTTAGGTTAAGAATAATACTGAGATTTTGCAACAATAATGTATAAACAACAAATGAAAAATAAAATACTCACAACAATAGTCATGTTACTTTTTATATTATTAAGTGCATGCGGCATGCAAGGCGATTTATACCTGCCTGAAAATAATAATGAGCATGCGATAAAAAACCAATAGAAGATTTTTAAAAACGACTAGTTAATGAAAAAGGTAAAACGGTAAAGTTTAGCGATGGATTATTTTAATTATAAAAATGGCCGCTTATCGGCTGAAGATGTTGATATAAGTGAAAACATAGAAAAGTGGGGAACGCCTTGTTACGTATATTCGCGCGCGACCATAGAGCGTCACTGGAAAGCGTTTGATTCAGCTTTGGGTGAGAGACCTCACCTAGTGTGTTATGCAGTAAAAGCCAATTCAAATTTGGCAGTATTAAATGTGTTGGCAAAACTTGGTTCCGGTTTTGACATTGTTTCTGTCGGCGAGCTTGAACGTGTTTTACGTGCGGGCGGGTCGGCCAATAAAATAGTATTTTCTGGCGTAGGTAAAAACGCCGACGAAATGCGAAGAGCCCTGGATGTCGGTATTCGTTGTTTTAATGTGGAATCACAGGCGGAGCTGAAGTTATTAGAGCAAGTGGCTGCCGAAAAAGGGGTACAGGCGCCAATATCTTTGCGCGTTAACCCGGATGTTGACGCAAAAACACATCCTTATATTTCAACAGGATTAAAAGATAATAAGTTCGGTATCGCGATTGATGATGCTTTTGACGTGTATCAATCCATGGTAGATTCTAAACACCTTAGAATAGAAGGTGTTGATTGCCATATTGGTTCTCAGTTAACCGACGTTACGCCCTTTGTCGATGCCTTGGATCGCGTATTAGTGCTGGTTGATCGCTTGGCAGAAAGTGGTATTCATCTTCACCACCTTGATCTAGGTGGGGGGCTGGGCATTCAATATCAAGATGAAACACCGCCATTGCCAGAAGAGCAAATGAGAGCTGTATTACAGCGTTTACAAGGTCGAAAATTCGAAATACTAATCGAACCTGGACGAGCCGTGGTTGGTAATGCCGGTATTTTAATAACACGAGTGCAGTACATTAAAAGTAATGAAGAGAAAAATTTTGCGATTGTAGATGCAGCCATGAACGATTTGATGCGACCTGCGCTGTATCAGGCATGGCAAGCTATCGTGCCGGTAATCGAACATGCAGAGCGTGAAACAAAAACCTATGATGTGGTCGGGCCCATCTGTGAGACCGGTGATTTCCTTGGTAAAGAGCGCGAGCTGGCGATAGAGCAAGATGATTTACTGGCGGTTCGCTCAGCAGGTGCCTACGGGTTTAGCATGAGTTCAAATTATAATTCGAGACCACGTGTAGCGGAGATAATGATCGATGCCGATAAAAGTCAGGTTGTGCGTCGCCGGGAAACGGTGGAACAGTTGTTTGCGGATGAGTCCATATTGGAAGCTTGAAAATTTAATAAGACGCTAAAGCTTGTAAGATAAATAAAAGGTGTCGACGATGAAATATGATCTAAAAAAACAGGCAACGCTTTTATTTGGACAGGAAACTCTGCCATTAACACAGAATGAATGGCAAATGTTAGCGGGTCTACTGGAAAAAAGTCAGTATCAGCATGTTATCGCAGGCGATGCCAATGAAGACCACTCGGTATGGGTAAGTCGTTATTTTAATGATGTAGATGAACCCGTGGCGCTAAATGAACTGTCTGCAGATATCGAAGCCATTGTCATGAGCGATAAGATGCGAGCGTTTTATAAGCAGTTTATCGGTACTGATAAAATTTGTTTGCGTCGTTGTCAGGCAAATCGTTTATATAAAGGTGATTATATTGGTGTGCATAAAGATCAGGATAGCAGTCCGGACTACATTGCGACTATTGTCTTTCATTTTAGTAATGACTACGTTGGTGGTTATTTTATAAGTTCTGAGATAACGCCGGATGGCAGTCATGTGCAAAAAAGATATAAACCATACGCCCAGATGGCGCTGGTTAATAATTGCAGTATTTCGCACCGGGTAACAGCGGTTGAAAGCGGTGAAAGATTAACCTTGGCCTGTTTTTTATCGGCATCATTCTCGGCAAATATGACATCACCCTCTGAGTTTGCCATTAGCAGTGATGATGTTTTCGATAGCTGAAAAGTAATTAAACAGTTTATCGATATGTCAGCTAAATCAGATAAAAAGGGTTACTTTTTATTATAAATGGCCAGGATGCACTGTATTTAATGATTTTCTCTGGTAGTCTCAAGTTTGTTGTTATTAAAAGTGGGTCACCGAAAATGAACTTGTTTAATAAGGTAGTCGTGTTGATGTTTTTAATCGGGTTTTGCATGCCAGCGTATTCTGCAGTAGAGAGAGTCGAGCTTTTTTCTTGTGACGTATACAGCGCGGATGAAGAAAACGGTGAAAAAGTAGATGAAGAAGATGAAGAGCCTGACTGCGAATAATTTCGAGAGCATTCGTAGAGTATTTAAAGAATCGTATTAAAAATTAACTCACTATATGGGAGTCTATACAAATGGAATATAAATTAATAATGGTAGCATTCGTTGCTGGTTTAGTATTTACGGTCAATGTTAATGCTGGCAAACCGGTCGGTATTACCAGCGGTGTAATCGATGTTACGGTTAAACATAACGGTGAATCGGTTAAAATCACACGTAATCAAGATAATAAAAATACTATAAATCCTGCTTTTGCTAAAACATCGCGTCCTTGTCCTCCTTTTTGCATTCAGCCGGCTATTTTAGCACCTGGTGTAGAAACCATCGCAGAGCGCGAAGTGATTGATTATATTTCTAAAATGTCTGCAGGCGATGACTCGATTCTGGTGGTAGATTCACGCACACCTAATTGGGTGAAAAAAGGCACTATACCGGGTGCGGTTAATCTGCCATGGACCGAATTGAACCCTGCAAAAGGTGCTGATCCAATTTCCATACT
>JAESSQ010000127.1 GCA_016764035.1 Gammaproteobacteria bacterium | reverse complement strand
TGCACTGTGGTTACGAGAAAAAGGCCTGTTGTTAGTTACGGTGAATACCGGCGTCATTCAAAATTATCTTGCTTTTAACTATGATGCTCAAAAAAAACGACGTTCTGTTGCGCGGATGTTATCGACATTACGTCGTTTTTATTTATATCTTTTTCGTGAAAATGAAATAAATGAAGACCCTACACTATTATTGGAATCGCCTAAAGGTGAGCGCTCTCTGCCAATTACCTTGAATGAAAATCAGATAGAAGATCTTTTAGCTGCGCCAGATGTTGTTGATGACCTGGGTTTAAGGGACAGAGCCATGCTTGAGGTTATGTATGCCACTGGCCTACGTGTGAGCGAGTTGATAAGTTTGAATACATCACAGATTTCTATGCAGCAAGGTGTTATACGTGTAATAGGTAAGGGTGATAAGGAGCGACTGGTGCCTGTAGGTGAGATAGCCCTCGACTGGTTGCTGAAATATTATCAGTGTGCCCGTCCTAATCTTTTGCGTAAAAAATTGAAAAACAATGATAGTGTGAGTCAATGTTCGGACGTTTTTGTCACTAAACGTGGGAAGGCGATGACTCGTCAGGCGTTTTGGTATATGGTAAAACGATATGCCTTGATTTCTGGTATTGCTACGGATAAATTGTCGCCTCATACCTTGCGCCATGCCTTTGCGACGCATTTACTCAACCATGGTGCGGATTTACGCGTGGTTCAAATGTTGTTGGGCCATAGCGATATTTCGACAACACAAATTTATACGCATGTAGCTGATCAACGCTTACGAGATTTATATCAGGCGCATCATCCGCGTGCTTAAATGCTATAGTGATTTAATGTTGTAATTAGCTATTGAAGCTCCACTATATAAAAATTCACGGAATTAACTATAATCTTTATTGTCTTGATACATAGAATTTAACCCTATTACTTGTGTACCCTATGAAAATATTTTCTTTAATTGTTTTACTCATTTCTTTATCTACAAATGTGGTTGCTGCTGAAAGTAGTGCCGTCGATAAATTAAAGCAGGCTTTAACTAAAAATATGCCTGGTGTCCAAATCAGTAAGGTTGCAGCAACACCCATAGAGGGCTTGTTTGAGGTGGTCGTCGGTTCTCAGGTTGTATATATGAGTGAAGATGCACGTTATATTATCGAGGGTGATCTTTTTGACTTGCAAACAAAGCGCAATGTTAGTGAAGAAGCAAAATCGACTATTCGCCTGACGGCTCTGAACAATCTCGGTGCCGAAAACATGCTTGTTTATACACCCGATAATGTAAAAAACACAATAACGGTGATAACCGATATCGACTGTCCATATTGCAGAAAGCTTCATAGTGAAATACCCGATTATATGGAAAACGATGTGCAGGTCAGGTACGTATTTATGCCGCTTAAGGGGGCGTCAGACATGAAGAAAACGGTCAGTGTCTGGTGCTCTGATGATCAACAACTGGCACTTGATATTGCTAAAGCCGGTGGAGATGTAGAAAGTCAAACGTGTAAAAACCCCATTCAGGCGCATTTGCGACTTGCACGTGAACTTGGTATTCGCGGTACGCCAGCAATTATTTTAGATAATGGCCAGCTACTGCCAGGCTATGTACCGTTTGATAAGTTGGTTGCCGAGCTTCGTAAGTAAACAATTGACTGCTTGACGATGACAGCAGTCGTCTTAATTAAACCAGCTTATTTTTTTGTTGTGAGTAAAGATAATACCTGTTTCTATACGGTGCTCTGGCCACAGTTTTTTGACACCATCACGATAGTAATCAAGCTGTTCTGAAAACTTCTTAGCCGTTTTATGTATTGATTCTGACTCATCTATTCGGTGAGATTTGTAATCGACGATGATAATTTTTTCTTTGGATTTGATCACTCGGTCAATAATGCCGTAGACAGCTTGTTTACCTTGCTGATACATCACTGGCATCTCATTAAAGGTCTGGACATTTGAACCAGGGTTGAAAATAGCGACTAAGTTGCGGTGGTTAAATGTGTTAACAGCTTCCTGCACACTGTCGTTAAGGTATTCGTTGAACTCAGGTCTGTTCAGGCATGTTTCTGTTGCTAATAACTGATGTATGTTTTTTATGATCTCTTCAGATGCCGGCCATGTGTTTTCTGTGCATAATTTTTCAAGGACGCGGTGAATAATCGTGCCGCGCCATT
Organism: Gammaproteobacteria bacterium; assembly: GCA_016764035.1. GTDB lineage: Bacteria > Pseudomonadota > Gammaproteobacteria > SZUA-229 > SZUA-229. The sequence goes on along the minus strand of JAESSQ010000127.1, from coordinate 1,188 downwards.
GTGCTATTTCTTGGTTATGATTGGTTATGATCGTCTCTGTTTCATCGGGGAGGAACGCCTTTGAATGTAAACTGGGAGCAATCATAAAAGAGGATATTGGTGCATAATTTAAAGGCTTTAATAATCGCGAATCAGTTTTAAATGTGATGCTAGTGCTTTTCTCTTTTTCTTTATACGTTGGTTTCTTGTCATAGTGTAGATGACTGTATACCTTGCATTTTTCACCATCGATTGCCGTTTCATCGTTCATGATGCTGCCTAAACCATCGGTAATAATTCGGTACCAACTTTTGTCACTCTTTCTTTTGTTTGCGACTGCGCTGATAAATAATTGTTCACGTGCGCGCGTAAGTGCAACATAAAGTAAATTTAAATCTTCGCGCTTTTGCTCATGAAGTTTTTCCTGTTGTAATGTTTGCGTTGTCAGATCGGTATTATCTTTGCTAAGTTGTAATTGAAAATTTATTGGTCGGCTTTCATTAGCTGGCCAACGTACCAGACTGGTATAGGCGCTTTTATTGTTTGCCGTACTGTTACAGTCGGCTAAAAAGACGATGGGTGCTTCCAGGCCTTTGCTACCGTGAATGGTCATCAACCTTACGCGGGAGTCATCACTTTGTGATAAAGGCTCTTCGGGTGGATTCATGGAATAGATTTTCAGATGAGCTAAGTTTTGTAAAAAACGGGTAATACTTGGGTACCGACCACTGTCAGTTTCAAGTGAAAGTTCAAGAAAACGTTGGCAGTTAGCGGCAACTTTCCGTTTGTTTTCATCTTTATTGGCTATCACATATCTGTTAATAATATCGCCTTCGTGGAAAATCTTATCCAGGCAATCATGAACGGGAAGCTGTTCAGAAAAAGTTTGCCAACGTGGCAATAATCGAGCAGCTCGTTGTAGTGATTGGCTGAGCTTGTTGTCTGCGATATTGGTAAGCAGTAATAAGCGTTCGTACCAGTGCGGTATATTTTTGTTGTTTATCTGTTTGGCTTGCGCCAGCAGAATTAAATCATTATCACTGGCATTAAAAATAGGTGATTTTAAAATTTGTGCGAGTGCGAGATTGTTATATGGCGTGACCAGGGTGTTGAGCAAGCAACTAAGGTCTTGTATTTCAAGGTTATCCAGCAGGCCACCTTTTTTACTGCCGATAAGAGGAATGCCGGCCTGTTTCAAAGCATCTTGAT
>JAESSQ010000011.1 GCA_016764035.1 Gammaproteobacteria bacterium | reverse complement strand
TGGGTCGCAATATTGCTCGGCTTTATACCAAGAGGTACTAAGTAAAAACAAGATAAAACCGTCAATGACGGATGGTTACGATTGTTATCAAAATGCGCTTGCTGAACGTATCAACGGAATACTCAAGCAAGAATTTTTAATTTACCGGTGTAGGACTTTCGAAGATTTGAAATCACTGGTTAAAGAATCTGTCGATGTTTATAATCGACTTAGGCCGCACCTGAGTTTAGCGATGAAAACGCCAGATGAAGTGCATAAAAAAGCCAACTGCAAAAAGCAGCTGGCTTAATTAGAACCGACAACGTATTTAGGACGGGACAATAGCAAAAAATTCATTTTAAAACGGGGGCGGAGGAATTAAATTTTCTGGGCTAAACTATGCTCATTAATTTTTTGGTGAGCAAGGCATTATGTTTTCAAAACCTTAATTAAACGTACGTTTAAACGAGAGGTTAATAATCAATACAATACTAAAAGTTACAGAGGCACGGTTAAAGCTATACAGTCTTATAGATGAGGTCACTTAAACTCATCAACCGGTTGTAATTACAGGAAAAATAGGTAACGCAGTTTTGGTATCAGAGGAAGACTGGAATGCTATTTCAGAAACACTGCATCTGTTATCTGTACCTGGAATGAAGGAGTCTACCCAGGAAGGATTGAAGCAAGATTTAACTGAAGGCTTCAATGAGCTTGATTGGTGAGTTGGGAGCTGGTGCATATAAAACAAGCTCAAAAGACGCCAAAAAATTAGCCTCTACAGGGTTAAAAAACAAAGCAAAAAAACTTTTGGATATTATTCAAAAAGATCCATACTAAACGCCACCGCCATATGAAAAAATAGTAGGCGATTTATCGTGGCACACTCACGTCGCATTAGTATTCAACATAGATTGGTCTATCAAGTATACGAAAAAGAACATACTATTAACGTTATCCGGTTATGGACGCACTATGTATAAAATGAACATAACATAGTGTTATGCATAAAAAAATCCACTACGTCATAATGGGAATGTAAATATGACATCAAACGTACGGCGTTCAGAAATTGATAACCATACGATGAAGTTTATTGTCGGGGTTATTGCGTTATCACTTGCATATCTGACAGAAACGTTTGCGGTAGAACCACTGGACTCCATCAGTGCTTCATATTGGGATCAGGGCCTGTGGTCAGGCAACATATTCGTAGGTTTCCTGTTTGCAATCGGTGCATTTATGCAAACGTATAATGGCCATGAAAGACGTGAGAAGTGACTAAGTAAAATTGCGGTATTGGCCGCTATCGGCGTAGCAATGTTTCCATGTAGCTGCGATGGGCATTTTCAAATCATACCAATGGTTCACTATGTCGCAGCGGCAGTGATGTTTTGCTCTCTTGCTGTATTCTGTTCTTTCTTTTTAGCTAGGGCGTGGAAAAAAGGCTGGGCTGAGGTTCATGTGAGGGCGATTTTGGACGGCATATGTGGATTAGCGATTATATTGTCCATGGTGGGTATGGCAGTCGATTATCTGATGAAAGATGTGTTGAGTAATAGTGTCGAACAATTTACTTTTTATGCGGAAGCTACCGGCTTAGTTGCTTTTGGTATAGCGTGGCTGACGGCAAGCCGGATTCTTACTTATCTGACACGTAGTGATGAGAGGCTATCGGTTTTAGAACAAATGATGGTAGCTAAGTCATCAGAACAGAGCTTCAGGGAGTTTCCTTTTTATCTTTTTATAAAATAATACAAGTTGTCTTATAATGGCGAGAGTCTTTATATGGATGAACCTTCGGGAGAAAAATTATGACAATACTAAAAATAATCATCATCGCTGTTATCGCTGTCGTTGGGTTGACATTTCTTACCTTACAAAAAAATGGTGCAAACTTACTGCAGGCACCAGGTGTAAAAGAACGCTTGCAGGTATTTCTTACCAGCAATACAGCAAAGACTTCTATCACTCATAAGTTTGGTGAGTTAAAGCCTGCCATTTATGATATCAATGAAGAACGGCTCTATAAAAAAATATTACATACTGCTACTGAATTGGGCTGGGAAATACTATCCCGTGACGACGAAAACCAAAATGCAAATTTTGTAGTGCGTACGTCTTTATTTTCATTTGAAGACGATGTGTATGTGCAAGTATTGTTTGTGGATGCCAACAAGTCGTCACTCTCTGTAGAGTCACACTCACGTAAAGGTCGTGCAGATTTCGCAGCAAACTCAGGGAACATACAGGCGTTGCTTAAAAAGCTAATGTGAATAGATGGTGTTTTGATACCTGCGAGTACTTATGTAAGGCAGTATCTACAACATTTTTTATGATGAGTTAACCAGAAAAAAATGATGATGACGTAAAAGAGCTTTATATGACATTAAAGGAAATCGACAAGACGCTATATCGTAACCATCTTAGGGTGGTATTCGCTGGCATGGCATTGGCTCTTATGTTTTTTTCAGTTGCTATTTCAACACTGTTTATCTACCTGTTTAGTCGTCCAGAGGTGTCACATTTTTTGCATAATCTGGCGGGTGTGGTTGTTGCGGCGATCATTGTTTTTGTTGTGTTGAATAAGTTTCGTCAGCATTCATATATGTTTGAGGTGGTATATATCTGGGATTTGAAGCAACAGTTAAATCGTATAAATCGAAAATTACGCAAGATTGAAGTCGCTGTTGAAAGCGGCGATAGCAATGCCATGGTGATCATGAATTTTATGTATCGTGGCTCTAAGCAGCTTTATGAGCTGGATGACAATACCATTACGATGGGAAGTTTGATTAGCAAGATCAATGTTCTCGATCAGCATATGCAAGATTCGGGACTGAGTTTGTCAACGAGTGCTTATGATCCAGCAATGTTGGATCAGTTTTAATTTAAGAATTAAAGGGGATGGAGGTATGCACAAATCGGTAGGTTCGATCATCGATTTCTTTTTACGCAAAATAAAGCGTTTAACGAGTGCGTCAACATTGACCATTTTACACGCCGTTTCACTTCGTTGCACTCTGTGTAAAATGCCAAGTTATGCTAGACGTTAGGTTAAATCTAAATTAAGAGGATTAGCTATGAATTTAAAAACAACAACTCTGATTGTTATGATTGTTACATTTATACATCTCGGTCTTAACCTCATCAAGTACCTATCCGTAGTTTTAGGTGAGGGACAACTAAAAATATTCGATTTAGTGACTTGGACAAGTGGAATATTGTCTTCAATCGGGTTCTGTGTATTTCTATTTGTATTTTATAAAAGCTTGGCGTCACAAACAGAAGATTTAAGTGCAGAAAAGAGCCTCTCACATAATAAGATAGATGGAAGTCAGAACAATAAATGGGAGTTCGATTGGGTCAATGCTCTTGTGGGAATGGGGGTCGCTGGACTTTTTTTGGGTATGGTCGGGGGGAAATATATTATCGCAGGATCGATGAGTGAAGGTGTTGGTGAGTTAGCGGTATCAATTGGGTTGGTTATAATAATAATGGTTGGGATCATAGTAGGCTATGGTATAAAACTAATAAAAAGAAAGTGAAAATTTTAACCTAACAAAAACATCAAGTTCGTTCGTTATCGCTCACTGGGTCGCGCAAAAAACCGCGCGCCCCTTATGTTAGCGTTATGTGTTTAAAACTTAGACCCAGCATCCATACTTTTATGAAGTATACGTATAACAAAAATCTTGTTATTGGCGTTTTCTAAATAAAAAATAATATGGCTACTTTGGGGGAATTTCCTATATCCATTTTTAATGTAATCGCATTTTTTCCCAACGGATGGCGTCTTTGCCAGTAAATGAAAAACATCATCAAAGTGTTTAATATACAAAAAACGCTGATCTCGTCCCCAGCGCTTATCAGTAAATCTAGCAATTTTTCTCAAGTCTTCCTTTGCTTCCTTGGTTAACTCAAATGTATTCATTTATTATTTTCATTATCGAGCTCTGTCATAAATGCATCATAGTCATAATCAGCTAGACCGCTCTGCTCACCTACGTTAAGCATCTTTCTCAAATTTTCAATTCGTGTTTCTGTGTTTTCAAGCAGTCTAAGTGCAGCTCTAATTACTTCACTTGCAGAACTAAATCTTCCGCTTTCAACTTGACCAGTGATAAAGCCATCAAAGTGGTCGCCAAGAGTAATACTTGTATTTTTAGCCATCTTTCACCTCATTTATACCAATATATACCTAATTTTGGTATAAAGCACATAACAAGTCAATTAACGGCGACTGCAAAAAGTGCGTCGCGTTATTTCAAACGGTATGTGTATAAAGCACTCTTTCGAAATGTCTTCTTAAGATAATATTCAACCTTTTGGTTGACTACTTATTGCTATTGAGGCTATAGTCAACTCTATGGTTGAATATAAAAGTGATGAAAATCTTTCCAGACTCCTCAAAGCAGTGAGCGATACGACACGTCGCTCTCTTTTAACGCAGCTCTGTCAGCAAGGTGTCAGCCGAGTTACAGACTTAGCTGGCTATTATGATATGTCTCTTAATGCAATATCAAAACATATCAAAGTATTGGAAAAAGCCGAGCTTGTCACTCGTAAAACCATCGGTAGAACGCATTGGATTGAAGCCAATTTAGAACAAGTTGAATTAGCTGAAAGTTGGTTTAAGGAACTTAAATCCATATGGGAATTACGCTTAAATAAACTTGATGAATTAATGAAGAATGGAGATGCCTAAATGACTGATCTAACGGTAAATGTAGACAAAATAATTCATGCACCAATCGAAAAAGTATTTGATGCATGGTTAAACCCAAAAATGTTGTCACTATTTATGATGCCTATGCCAGGCATGCCTGAGTCTGATGTGGAAAACGATGCGCGCGAAGGAGGTGATTTTACAATTACTATGCATGTTGGTAACGATGAACTACCACATACGGGAAAATATTTAGAGATTAATCGACCAGATAAGATGGTTTTTACCTGGGTGTCGCACTGCTCAGTTGATAACAGCATAGTTACATTAAATTTCACAAAAATAGATGGTAACAAAACAAACATCTCACTATCTCATGTCAGGTTCATCGATGAAAAAACACGTTCTGACCATGAAGGCGGTTGGGGGAATATTTTAGATAAATTAAATAATGTTATGAGTTAATTTATAGCAATACCTGCAGTAACACGCAAACCTAGGAGCCAAAATGCGTAATTAGACAATTGTACATATTGGTGTGCTATATGCTAAAGCAGGGCATACGGTTAATTTAATAGCATCCTTTGGCGGGATTATAAAGCGGCAGGGTATATTATCCACGAATTTTATGAGCACTTTAGCTTCAATTGATAACAACAAAACCATATATGAATAAATTGTACTTACTATTAATTTTACTATTAGCCGGCTGTTCAGGTGGTGGAACGGGCTCATCTCCTCCATCTGATGATTTTGCCATTTCTTTGGCATTCACTCGAATTGCAAAAGTAGGACTTGATGATATTAAAGTAAGTGCCACTATTACTAATAATGCAGCGCCAGCATCTGGGATTGCACCCGTTGTAACTCTCGGATCTGGGACACTATCGACGATTGTAGAAGCTTCAAGCGGTGTCTATGATTTTACTGTTACCCCAGGATCAACAGGAGAATTCCCAATTGCCGTTTCTTACGGTGGCGTTTCAAAATCGGGCACAGCCCTGGTCCTCAATGAGGTCCATATGGATTGGGGGCAACCCATGAGTGTAGAAGGGCTTGTCAACACTGAAGGCTATGAAGATGGCCCTGTGATTAGTGCAGATGGGGAATGGTTATTTGTTCAAACAGGTCCTATTTATTTTAGTGGTTTGACTTACTTTCCATCTGCTGTTGGTTGTAGTGGCACACTTGTTGGCTGTGCAGCAATGACACATGGCGATTGGGTATATAACACCATTGGCTCTTATGCTGCACCAGAACGCCCTGGCTTCTATACAAAACGAATTGTATTGGGCCAGATCAATCACTTTACTGACTTTTATGGGGGGTTAGATATATTCAGCCCTCCTACATTATTCTATGGATTTAAAAGACAAGTTGATGGTTCTTATAAGCAACCCTTCAGGATATCTATTGATGATAATCAGGAGGCATTACTCAGCCCCTTCGGTTTATACCCCCGGCTAAACTCAGCATCATCAGCGACTATTTTGTTTGCGTTTAACGATCCTACTGACCAACAGGACGATGGTGGACATGAAATTTATAGTGCCCCCATTACACTTGGACAAGACAACGATTTAATGACTTTTACTACTGCAGCGGGAATGACAAGGGTATCGACGACGGCGACGCTGCTCAATTTCCCCTCTCATGTAGGAACTCAGGGGAACCCTCATCTCTACTCTAATGGCGACGGCACAGTAAATTCTGTTTGGGTGGACAATGAATATAATTCGGACCCTACTCTCGACTTATTTTATTATGAATTAACTGCGGGTACCTTTCCATCGGGTACATGGAGCTCCATTACACAGCTTCCAACTGATAAGTTGGACTTGCCTGGCTCTAGCGAGTCTATGCCATTTTTTGATGGTGCAACTCTCTACCTTCATAGAGATAGCGGAATTGTTTCCTCGAACTACCTGGGCGGGGCTTACAGCACAAGCGGCTCCTGGACGAGTACAATAAGTGTCATAGATGGTGGTGGTTCCTGCACTATCGTAGGATGTATTTCTGTAGTAGGTGAACCTACCATCGCAACTATCGATGGAAAAATCTATCTCTTTTTTGTCTATGCCTTACTTAGAAGCTACGATGGGGGTGCATATGGTGACGTCAATATGCAAATTGGAGCCATTGAAAAGAAGTAATAAAGTCATGGTAGTGTGAATCGGAATATAAGAAGAGGACGCAAGGGGCTTCCCCCAATTTCTCGAATCTAAATATTTAAGTGCCGCAGCATGAAATCGCGCGAGTTATATTTGGCAATGAGAGAATTCACCAAGCGTCGTATATTAAAAAAACTACAAATTAATGTATTAACTTCATCTAATGGCTTAAAATTAAAGACGGATGATTTGCTCTTCCTCAAAGAATTGACGGAGACGGAAAAGCTAAAAGTGGTGATAGATAGCGTCTATCCATTGGAAAAAATTGTTGATGCTCACAGGTATGTGGATAAAGGTCACAAAAAAGGTAATGTCATTATCACTGTGTCGCATAAATATAGAAGCTAACATTTTCGTTATTTCGGACGGTTAAAAGCGTCGTTATATATAAAATATAAAAATGGAATAATATGTACATAGGTCAAGCATCAAAAAAAAGTGGTGCAACAGCTAAAGCGATTCGACTTTATGAAGAGCTAGGCTTGTTATCGAATATTCCAAGACAAAACTCCTATCGTGTTTTTACCGAAGAAGACATTCTCCTTATTAAATTTATCAAGATTGCGCAAACGTTTGATTTTAAACTCTCTGAATTAAAAGAAATTATTTACCCTGAAGGGGATTTGACAAATTGGGATAATATTGTAAAAACTATTCTTTTAAAAAAAAATTTCTAAAGAAATGTTAAAACTTCAGGAGAAAAATAAGCAGCTGAAGAACTACAGCGATGAAATAAAGCTGTGCCTTTCTAAGCATTCAAATTGTTTGTTTCCTCAAGTTAAAAAATAGTACTTGACTCTTCCCATTGGGGGAAGGTTTATATTAGTGTTTTTCTTATTAAGAGAGCACAAAATGAAGAATAAAAGTAACAAAATTTCGGCAGAATATTCAAAAGCCATTAAAGAAAACAAAAACATAGTTTCAGCTACAGGAGGAGCTAAGTTTGCAGATTATTCAACCTATGATTTAGTAAGTTTACCTGAAGGGGTGGCAGAGAGTTCCTTTGGTTGTGGTAATCCATTGGCATTTAGCTCAGTTAAAAAAAGTGAAACGGTTCTTGATTTAGGATGCGGTGCTGGTCTTGATCTTTTATTAGCCGCTGAAAAAGTTGGCCCAGAAGGAAAAGTCATTGGCGTTGATATGAATGAAGACATGTTAAAAAAAGCAAAAAAGAACATTGATGCCACTACGTATAAAAATATCGAATTAAGAAAAGGTATGATTGAAAATCTACCTGTTGAATCAAGTTCTATCGACTGGGTTATTTCAAACTGTGTTATTAATCTATCCACTGAAAAAGAGAAGGCTTTTAATGAAATAGCACGTGTACTAAAACCTAACGGACAAATGCTGGTTTCAGATATCGTATCCGAAAACATGCCGTGGTGGGTTAAACGAAGCGGGATACTAACAGCTGCTTGTGCTGGCGGGACAATATCTGAAAAAAGCTACTTACAAGGATTGATGAATGCTGGAATGATAGATTGTAATGTTATATCAAGGCAATATTATGAACCAAAACAAATGGCTTCCATTGTTGTTGATTTACTACCCTCATTTTTAACAAATATATCTTGTTGTGGGAAGAGTATAATTGAAAACTTGCTAATTAAGATGGCATCGCCAATAGCTAAAAATCTTTGGAGTGCTAAATTTTATGGGAGGCTTACGTTTAAATGAATAAAATAAAAACATTGGTAACTTTAATAACGTTGATTTTTAGTTCGCAATTGATGGCGTTTGATTCAAATAGATTATGTGAGAGATTTAAAAGTTGTATGTTAGAAGAAATGAATGCTGAGGAAATGCCTGCCGACATAAAGCAAATGATGCAACCTATGGTTGATAATATATGTGCGGTAATGAATGAAAAATTTAAGAAAATAAAAAACAAAGCCGAACAAGATCTTGAAGCTTGTTTTAATGCGATGTCAGTGGCAAGTTGTGATGTTCTAATGAATAATACTGATCAAATTAATGAATGCGCGTTTTTAAATAAGTAGTATTTAAGTTGTTTGAAGATAAAGCGAAAGAAATGATGGCGCAGCATTAAGGACAAACTGGGTCGGCGTTTCATATTGAGAGTAACTGTTCTGGTTTCTAATTAAAGTGTAAGTTAAAGTAAATGAGGCCAGTTTTTTATTAATTTTTATAACCGATTTCAACATGGACCTTTTAGATTCTATATCGTTGTTTTTGATAATGATTGCTCTTGCCGCTGTTCCCAGCACAAGTGTGGCGCTTGTCGTTACACGCTCTGCAACACTGGGCATATCTAACGGCGTTGCAGTGTCTTTGGGTATTGTGCTTGGTGATTTGGTCTTTATATTTTTAGCGATTTTGGCTTATCGGTAGTTGCAGAGATCATGGGTGGTTTCTTTTCTATTGTGAAGTACATAGGTGGCGCATACTTAATATGGATAGGTTATTCGTTATTAACGTCAACACATAAAACGACGATAACGATAAAAGAAGCTAACTCAGCAGGTAATTTATCGACGAGTTTTCTGGCTAGTTTTTTTCTTACGCTAGGAGATGTTAAGGCTATTCTTTTTTATGTTAGTTTATTCCCAACCTTTATCAATTTAACTGTTCTGAATGTTATCGACGTACTGATTATTACGTGTATTACAATTCTTACCGTTGGTGGCGTAAAAGTTATTTATGCTTTTTCAGCGATTAAAATAATAAAAATGTCGCGCAGCTTAAAACTTGAAAATAGCGCTAAAAAAGCAGCAGGTAGTTTTATGATTGGCGCTGGTAGTTATTTAATAATAAAGGCGTAGCAAGTGTCTATTTTTTTTACGTTATGCTGTTTTCAAACTTATGTTTGCCTAAACGTTATTTATAAAGAAATTTAATGAAGCTTTTATTTGTATGCAGTGAAAATCGTCTAAGAAGCCCAACGGGAGAAGAGGTTTTTTCGCAGTATGATGGTATTGAGGCTATTGGGTGTGGTACAAACAAAGATGCCAAAACACCAATTAGTGGCGATTTGGTTGAATGGGCAGATATAATTTTTGTAATGGAAAAGAGCCATAGAAATAAAGTAACCAAAAAATTTAAACCACTGTTGAAAACGAAGCGTCTCATTTGTTTGGATATCCCTGATGAATATGAACGCATGGATTCTGTTCTTGTCAGGCTTTTAGAAAATCGCGTACTCAGGCATATTCATACACATGTACGTAAAAACACATAAACATTGTATTAACATGGACAATCATTCGCTTAATAGGACATTGTCATTACTTTAAGGCTATAAAAATGAAAAACTTTATTGCATTAGTCTCAATATTATTTTCGACTTCAGTATTTTCTATTGATATAGCGCCATACCAGGAAGGTCAACGTTTAAATAATAAACAAGCGTCTGAATTACAGCAACGGTACAAAGATCGTGAGCAACAACCCTGGAAAGAAATAACATCATCTGGTGCGATTAAAACGCATAAAAATGCAGAACTCATTCAATATGGAATACAAGTACTGGATAAAACTGCAGAGACCATTGGGCCGCTTTCAAAAGATAAGTCAAAACGCTATTCTGGTAATGCTTTAAATTGCTCAAGTTGTCATTTAAAAGGGCCGTCCCAATTACCTGGGACAATGCATGACGCCCTTCCTTTTACTAACGTTTCAAATGATTACCCACAATTTCGTAGTCGTGGTATGAGTGTGATAACAGCCGCTGCAAGGGTAAACGGTTGTATGACGCGAAGCATGGGCGATGGCAAAATATTACCTCTCGACTCTGTGGAAATGAAAAGTATACTCGCATACTATGATTGGCTTCGCCGAAGGTACTAAAAAGAATTTAGCGATGGATGGTACGGGTGTTCCAAAACTAAAATTACCCAATAGAAAAGCGGATGTGGTTGCTGGTGAAAAAATTTATCAGCAATCATGTATGGCTTGCCATGGTAGCAAAGGTCTTGGCACAAAAGCAGCAGACTTTGTTGCAACGGGCAGTTATACATTTCCACCTTTAGCCGGAAAGGATTCATTTAATAATGGTGCTGGCATGAGTCGCCTAAAGAAAGCCAGTCAGTTCATTCACGCGAATATGCCTTTAGGTGTTAACAGTGATGCACCTGTCTTAACTACCGAGCAATCATATGATGTAGCTGCTTATGTGTTATCACTGCCTCGTGAGAATAAAAAAGGTAGAGAAAATGACTTTCCCAATAAAGATTTTCGACCTACAGATTACCCTGTGCCAGCGTATTTTAATGACGATAAAACCGCTTTAGAGAAAGCAAAGCTAGGGCCTTATTAAAGATCAATGAATGGTTAACAATTGACAGCTGGTTTAAGCATGCAAATAAATTACATTAAGCATGAAAAAAAGACCCTCTGCCAGGAATCTAGTTACGTGAACGTAGCTTATTGTTGTGAAAAATAGAATAGGTCGTTGTAATGCTAGTCGCTTTCTTTGACGCAAAGTGGGCATTGTTCTGTCCGATATTCTGGAACCACCTTTTCCATAAGTTCTAGCAGTTCTCTGCGTAATGTGAATACACCTTCCAGTTGACCTTTTGAATATTGTTCATTGGCGAGTGTGTATGCTTCAGTTACATTTACTGAGCCTGAAAAAACACCATCGGTGTGGGTTTCGCATCGGATTAATACACCTGCATCTACAGCAATCTGTATTGCGGCTTGGTGTTGTCGTTTTTGTTGTTCTTCGGTCAGGCTCATCGGTGTTTTCTCTGTTTAATTTCTAGCGGGCAATTATGTCCTGTCTTGCTGCTTGTGGATACATGTTTTTTTCAGTAAAAGAATATTAGGGCAGCAAACCTTTTTTACGTTATGGTCAATTTCAATTGTATACATTTTTGAGATTCTCATTACGAAGCATTGAGAAAAGACGCGCCAATGTCAGGACGCCATGTAAATATGATATTCTGATAGTAGTGAATCACCGCTATACGGGTTTGGTACCGGAAAAGTTATCTCATCGAAAATATTACACATTACAAGATAATCGCTGTATATATGTTAATTTGTTTAAGAGAAGCGTGCGTTTATAGTTCGTTTGTTGACTACCAGCATATCAATAGAAGATGAATAATCAATTATGGGCCCAATAGTATTTAGAGACAAAGGCTACCGGTTTTATTTTCTCTCGAGAGACAAACAAGAGATGCATGTTCATGTAGTTTCTGCAGACGGCGAAGCAAAATACTGGCTTGAGCCAACGATTAAGCTAGCAAATAATTTTCATTATTCTGAGCAGCAATTGAGTGAAATAAAAATGTTGATAGAGAGTCACCAAGATGAAATTATAGATGCCTGGTTAGAGCGTTTTTTTGATGAAAGTTAGTTGTTAGTTTTTACCATGATTATTGTATCAACATTTCTTTTTGTTCTTTGTTTAGCGATTTTATTTCGTATTCACGTTTGCATGCTTCAGAACGTGAAGCGGTAGTTTCCTGGTGTACCAGCTTTACGGGCCTTCTTGCCTGTGTGTATTTTGCACCGTTTTTGTCGATGCCATTGTGCTCATTTAAACGTTTGTTAACATCGATCGTTATACCTGTATACAGGCTGTTATCAGCACAGCGAAGGATGTAAACGAACCATGATTTTTTACTCATTGCTGTAAACTGGATGTGTACATGTTTATTGGTGTAATGCTTGTCTTGATTTATAATTGATTGTCGTAAAGCGGTTTTAGAGAAGATAGCTTTTTTTCTTTATTTTTGTCAGCGTATGTCATCTCATTATTAAATGCATTTATAAAATTGTCGTTTTGCCATGTGTTTTGTTTGGCGCTGTACAGTGACTTATTTAATTGACGTATTTCATCACTGAGTGTTGGTGAGCAATGTGTAGATAACATAGTCAAGCTTGTTAACGTACTGTCGTTGTAGATGATTCTTGCCCAGTGAAGCAATACTGTTTTGGTTTTAGCGGGGTCATTCTTTTTAGCCTGTTTCACAACATCCCTTGCCGCTTGCTTAATCGATAGTGATGAGGATTTTTCTTGGATGTCTTTTTTCGTGATCTTATTCTTTTTAAAGAATAAAACCAGCGTAATAAACCAGGCAAGTGCCAATAATAAACTTAGCCACTTCCAGTAAGTGTTCTCGTTAAAGCTTATCGTGTTTGTTGTTTGTGTTTTAGCTAAGGGTGAGTTTTTATCAGACGGCATCAGGTTGTCTGTATTGGCTTGTATGTTTGTGTTGTCAGTAAGAACACTACCGGTGACATTTAAATGAACTTGTGGAAGAACGGCGATTTCCTGTTTGTTGGTTTTAGTGTTCCACCAGGATAGCTTTATTTCTGGCAGTGTATAGTTGCCTTTTTTCGCGGGAATTAACGCGATTTTTATTTGTTTGTAACCGGTTATACCGCTCGCCGTTTTTTTATCGTCGATAATTGCTTTATCTGGGTATTGTTTCAACCCGTTTATTTCATCGAATGTTAAGTCGGGTAATTGAATGCCCGTTAAACCTTCCGTCGCTATAAGAATAGTACGGGTTACAGGTTCACCTGCTTTTATGTTTTGAATGTCGTCAGACCATTCTTCGATTAGTCGCAAGCCTGTGGCAGGAAGCCAGTCCTGTAAATTAATGTTTGAAGGCGTAGCTTTAATGGTTACATTAATCGCTTTGCTGCGTAAGCGTTTTAATTGACCGCTTATGCGAAATTGATCGAATAACGATCTGGATTGAGTAGCATTGATACGGCCTTCGAAGGTAACAGGGTTGATTTTTAACGTGCCGCTTTTTTGTGGGAAGATGGCGTACCGACGTTCGAATACTTCGTAGCGTATGCCTTTGCGGGTGGTTTGATACTTGTCTTCCGAGAGTTGTTCGATGATGGCATCAGGGTCACTGATTACGGGTTCGGTTATGGTTGCATTGGCAATATTAACCGTGCGTAATAATTTTACTGTATAGATAAACTGTGATTGTATCCAGCCAGTTTTTTTGTCGATGCTGTTTTCCAGAAAAATTTTCGCTGGTATGGTTGCTGTTCCATTTGCTGATGTATTGTTTGTTATCTTTAGTCGAATTGCTGGGCTGGTATCCTTACCGAAACGGATTGCTGGAACAACAAAATTGCCAATACCTTTTGCAATAAGCGTAAGGTTCCAGCTTCTTTTTAAGTCCCAGCTGCCATTTACTGAACGCATGTTAGTACTTTGGCTACTGCTTAAAATATCAAAATTCTTATAGATAGGTGAAAAATCCGGGTCGTCATCAACACTGCTATCGGCTTCGTAAATAAGGTGAAATGAATCGTCTAACGCGACAGGGTTACGACTGGTTGTAACCGTGATGTTAGCGGCCTGTGTAACAGTAACAAATAACGTGGAGAATAAAATCAAGGTTACAAGCAGTGTTTTTTTAGCTGTGTATTTTCCGTTAGTGTTTATTGCAAAAAAACTTTTTTGTTTTCTGTGTTTTACCATGGTTCGATGTCGTCGTGTTGGTTGGGCAATTGCTTGTATTGATAATAAAACTTACGTCGTAATAAACCGCCTGGGTCATCAGGGATTCGTTTGAGCCATTGTTCAGTGGCCTTATCTTCTTCCGTTATCGACGCTTCTGTTGGATTGATTTCAATTTGTTCGGCTTTGTTATCTGATTCCTGATGTTGTATTTCATTGTTTTCTTTGGTTTTTTTGTCAGCATCTTCAGGCTTGTCATTTTTTTTATCTTGTTGGTACTGCTCTAATTCTTCTTGCTGTTTTTTTTCTTCGGCGGCGGCATCACGCTGTTTAAGCTGTTCATCTTCAGCTTGTTTTTGTTTGTCTGATTTGGCAGGAGATTGTTTATCGTCTGACTGGTTTTCGTTTTTATCTTGCGTTGAGCTTTCTTCACCTGACCCGTCTTCTGATTGCTGGTCTTGTTGATCTTGACTATCGTCGTTTTCGTTTTTCTGTTTTTCGTCCGAATCGCTTTGTTCGTTGTTGTCTTTTTCGGTGTTTTTTTCTTGTTTGTTTTGCAGAGCTTTTTTTACCTGTTCACGATTGTGTTTTGCATCTGCGTTATTTTCGTCAAGCGTAAGCGCATTGTCATATGCAGTAATGGCGTCTTCATATTGAGCTAGTTTCGCCAACGCATTGCCACGGTTATAAAAACCGTTACTGGTATTAGTCCCTTTAAGAGTTTTGGCGGCGGCTTTAAAATCACCCTGACGATACTGCGCACTGGCTTTCCATTCTTGATGTTTAAATTCAGTTGCGGCTCGCTCATTATCGCCAGCATCGAACGCT
>JAESSQ010000126.1 GCA_016764035.1 Gammaproteobacteria bacterium | reverse complement strand
GAGGCTTCCCAGTGGATGCTACATGTGCTGGGTGAGCACGAAGAATCGACTAAGAGCTTACAGCAGGCAGGTAAAAAGTTACTTCAGATTCATCAGATGTCGGTGGAACAGATGAATGATATCGATTCTAATTTTTTATTAATGCTGCCTGATGATGATGAGCCTCTGGAGGCGCGTGTCGAAGCACTGGGTATATGGTGTCAGGGTTTTGTTTTTGGTCTTGCCATCGGTGGCATTAAAGAAGACACCGAATTGCCTGCTGATAGCAAAGAGTTGATAAAAGATATCATCGAGATATCGCGTGCCGGTTATGTGGTGGACGAAGAAGCCGAACTGGCTGTTTCTGAAGAAGGCGATGAAGAAGACGAAGTGGCTTTTATGGAAGTCAGCGAATATGTTCGTATGGGCACGCTGCTAATCTACGAAGAGTTGCAGCCCTTGCAGTCATCACAAACGGTTCATTAATACACCTTTGTTTGGATCTATGGACCAATTAACAATAATAATCAGAGAAGCAATCTAGATTGAATAATAAAATTTATATCAAACGTCGCAAACAGTTAATGCGCATGATGAGTGACAATTCGGTAGCTATCTTGCCTGCCGCACCCACGCTGATACGCAACCGGGATGTGGAGCACGGATTTCGGCAGGACAGTGATTTCATGTATCTCAGTGGTTTTAATGAACCTGATTCTGTCATCGTACTTATCCCTAATCGTAAACAGGGAGAGTATGTGCTGTTTTGTCGTGACCGTGACCCAAAGAAAGAAACCTGGGATGGTCGTCGTTACGGCATGGAAGGTGCTGTTGAATTTTTTGATGCCGATGATGCTTATCCCATCGATGACCTGGAAGATATACTGCCGGGGTTGATGGAAGACAGAGAAAGTGTTTACTACAGCATTGGTCTGAAGCCATCGTTCGACAAACATGTTATGAAATGCGTCAATGATTTGCGTAAAAAATCTCGCTCAGGCGCACGTGTGCCGTATGAATTTGTTTCGTTAGAATACTTGTTGCACGACATGCGCCTGTATAAATCACGTGAAGAGCTGAGCTTGATGCGTAAGGCAGCAAAAATTTCGGTTACGGCACACATTAACGCGATGAAAAAATGTGAACCGGGAGTCAATGAGTATGAGCTTGAAGCCGAATTTCTTTTTGAATTTAAACGTAACGGTGCGGGCTGGGCGTATTCTTCTATCGTCGGTGGAGGTGAGAATAGCTGCATCCTGCACTACACTGAAAACAATGCAGAATTACAAAATAAAGATCTGGTCTTAATCGATGCCGGTGCTGAGTATCAGGGCTACGCTGCCGATATTACCCGTACCTTTCCGGTAAATGGAAAGTTCACCGCGGCGCAGCAGGAAATATACGAAGTTGTGCTAGAAGCGCAGAATGCTGCTTTTGCCAAAGTAAAACCGGGTAACCATTGGGATGATCCACACCGCGCTGCGGTCAAAGCATTGACCAAAGGTATGGTAGAAATTGGACTGTTAAAAGGCAAACCCGCACAGTTGATTAAAGATGGCAGTTACATGAAATATTATATGCACCGTACCGGTCATTGGTTAGGTATGGATGTGCATGATGTCGGCGATTATAAAGTGGATGGCAACTGGCGTTTGCTGGAAAAAGGAATGGTGTTAACGGTCGAGCCAGGGCTGTATATTCCTGCTGGTAGTCGTGGTGCTAAACGCTGGTGGAATATCGGTGTGCGAATTGAAGATGATCTCGCCGTGACGAAAGACGGCTATGAGTTATTAACAAAAGGGTTGCCGCGAACAGTGGCTGAAGTCGAAAGTGTGATGGCTTCTTAATTGTTTGTGATTAAAGGTTATTGAAGGAAATATTCACCGCAGAGACGCAGAGAGCGCAGAGGTAATGATATATTTTATTCCCCCAAAACTCCGTGTTCTCTGTGTCTCTGTGGTAAATTTTTTTAGCCTGAATCAATAAATATCATGTCAGAAATAAACACAAATAATCACTTTGACATAATCATTATCGGTGGCGGTCTTGCCGGCGCCAGTCTTGCCTGTGCCTTAAAAGATACGTCGTTAAAAATTGCCGTGGTCGAGGCGTTTCCGCTGAAGACCGATTTACAGCCAAGTTACGACGATAGAACGCTAGCGCTTTCTTACGGCAGTCGTTGTATTTTTGAGGGCTTGGGGTTGTGGTCGGAGCTCGAACCACATGCACAGCCAATCGATACCATTCACATTTCTGACCGTGGCCATTTTGGTGTAACACGGTTAACCAAAGAGCAAGAGTCAGTCGAAGCGTTAGGTTATGTGTTAGAAAATCGTACCGTAGGTCAGCAGTTATTCAAGGCAATGAATACGGCGAAGAATATTACGGTATTTTGTCCTGCGACATTAAAAACACTGGAGCAAGGTGAGCAACAGGTCTCGGTTGAGATTGTAAGTGATGACAAGTCTTGTCAGTTGACCGCAACATTACTGGTCGCGGCGGATGGCAGTAACTCACAGGTGATGAAACTACTGGCAATCGGTAGCAGCCAAAAAAGTTATCAGCAGATGGCGTTGATTACCAATGTAACACCTAGTAAAAAGCACAATAATGTCGCTTACGAACGATTCACTGAAAATGGCCCATTAGCGTTTTTACCGATGCAACAAAATCGTTACTCAGTGGTGTGGACGTTATCACCACAACAGGCAGAAGCGATGTATGCTCTTGATGAGGCTGATTTCTTACAGCAATTGCAGCAATGTTTTGGTTATCGTTTGGGCGAGCTAAAAAAAGCTGGTACAAGAGCTCGCTTCCCTTTGTCTTTGCAAGCGGCAACACAAATGATACACGGCCGCGTCGCGCTCATTGGCAATGCGGCGCACAATGTGCATCCAGTGGCCGGCCAAGGATTTAATCTGGCGTTAAGAGATATTGCGCAATTATCCGAATGTATTGTTGACAGTTACCGCGCGGGTGGTGACATAGGTTCAGCGAAACTTCTGCATGCCTATGCAGAGCAACGGCAGGACGATGTTAAACGTGTATACCGTTTTACCGACACACTGGTAAAAACATTTTCCAATCCCATAACACCTGTTGCCCATCTGCGTTCATTGAGTCTGTTAATGGTCGATGTTTTGCCGAACATTAAACGCCAGCTTGCCGTGCAAAGTATGGGGCTAAGTGGAAAGCTGTCACGCCTCAACAGAGGGTTACCGCTGTGACCGAGCAAGCTTTTACGATGGATACCGATAGTGTTGATATCGTCATCGTGGGTGGTGGGATTGTCGGTCTGTGCTTCGCGAATGCTTTAATAGGTTCTGATTTTTCCGTGCTTATCATCGAGCGTCGTGAACTTACTACGGATATTGAAGCGTTATGTGCTGAAAATCAGCCTGATGCAAAACCAGGTTTTCGTGTTTCAGCGATTAATCGATCTGCATTAAAACAGTTTAAACAAATTGGTATATTCCATTTATCTGGTTCGAAAAAAGCACTGGCCAAACGACTTTGCGTATTCGATAAAATGTTCGTCTGGGACCAGACCGGGGCAGGACAGATACAATTTGATAGTGCTGAACTAGGCGTTTCTGAGCTGGGTGCTATTGTAGAAAACGATGTTCTCCAGCTGCTGTTACTGGAAAACATTAAGGCAGCCGAAAACATTACTTATTTGTGCCCGCAAGAAATTACCTGTATTGAATACAAACCTGATGAGAACAATCCTGAGCATCAGACCACTACGCTCAGCTTATCGTCGGGGCGAAAAATCCTGACAAAATTATTGGTTGGTGCCGATGGCGTTAACTCGAAGGTCAGCGAGGTGGCATCCATCCAGCGAAGCAGACATGCTTATCAGCAGTTAGGGGTGGTCTGTAATGTCAGTACCCGTGAGCATCATCAAAATACTGCATGGCAGTGTTTTATGCCCAGTGGTCCGTTGGCGTTTTTGCCCTTGTTTAATGGGCAGTGTTCGATTGTTTGGTCGTTGGACGAAGCAGCAGCTGAACGAATAATGGCACTGGATGATGCGGCGTTTAAAGTTGCGCTAGCCGAAGCCAGTGAATTTAAACTGGGTGAAATATTGGACGTTAGTCAGCGCTTTTCGTTTCCTTTATCCCATGGTCACGCTAGCGACTATGTTAAACAGGGTTTAGTCTTAATCGGCGATGCGGCCCATAATATTCACCCCTTGGCCGGTCAGGGTGCAAATTTAGGCATTGCGGATGCTTTTGCTCTGGCGGAGATAATCATTGCGGCAAAGCAGGCAAATCGTCAGTGGTTTGCCTTGCATACGCTGGCAAAATACCAGCGCCAGCGTAAAGGAGCTAATTTGTTGATGGAAGGTTCGATGACAGCTTTTAAAGAATTGTTCGGTCAGGATAACCCGTTTTTATGCGAAATACGAAATGCAGGCTTGTCTTTAGTCGACCGTATTCCTGCTTTGAAATATAAAATTATCCAACAGGCGCTGGGCGTTGTGGATTAGTCTAAAAAAGACAGATTTTTTGTAGTAAGTATTATTGTTATTCTCCTGTAATATCAAACAGAGAAAAGTGTAAAATCAGCGCGAATTTGACCACCACACACATAGATTGATTATGAATAATAAAACCGTACTTTTTGATAAACACCTTGAATATAATGGCAAAATTGTCGATTTTGCTGGCTGGCAGATGCCCGTAAATTACGGCTCGCAGATGGATGAACATCATCAGGTACGTAAAGACGCTGGTATGTTTGATGTGTCACACATGGTCATTGTTGATCTTGGTCAAGGTGATATCAGAGCATTCCTGCAATATTTACTGGCCAACGATGTGGCAAAACTACAGCTAGCTGGCAAGGCACTATACAGCTGCATGTTAAATGAGAAAGGTGGGGTTATCGATGACCTGATTGTGTATTACATGTCAGATGAGTGGTATCGCGTGGTTATCAATGCCGGTACGCGAGAAAAAGACCTTGCCTGGATCAATAAACATGCGCCAGCATTCAAGGTCAATGTGAAAGAAAGAGATGATTTGGCGATGATTGCTGTGCAGGGCCCTAATGCGCGTGCAAAAGCGTTTGAAGCCTTGCCGGTTGATGTCGTTGAAGCCGCAGCACCGCTAAAACGATTTTTTGGTGCTGATTGTGGGGACTGGTTTGTTGGCCGTACCGGTTACACCGGTGAAGATGGTTTTGAGATTATGTTGCCATCATCAGAAGCGGCGGGGCTTTGGGATAAGCTGGCAGCAGCGGGTATCAAGCCCTGTGGACTGGGCGCCCGTGACACCTTGCGTCTTGAGGCCGGTATGAACTTATACGGCAATGATATGACGGAAGATACGTCGCCGTTAATTTCTGGCTTGTCGTGGACGGTTGCTTTGGATCCCGTGGAACGAGATTTTATTGGACGTGGTCCACTGGAAGCAGAAAAAGCGGCGGGTGTGAAGCAGAAACTGGTGGGTCTGGTACTGGAAGAACGTGGTGTGTTACGAGGTCATCAGAAAGTGATGGCGGAAGATGAAACGGGTCAAGTCGTGGGTGAAGGTGAGATTACCAGCGGCACGTTTTCACCTAGCCTGCAAAAGTCCATCGCATTTGCCAGGGTTCCAACAGGTATCGGAAAAACCTGTAAAGTGGAAATCCGCGGAAAATTATTACAGGCAGCGGTCGTTAAGCCGGTTTTTGTTCGTGATGGACAGCCTGTTTAATAAGCTTTATACAGATACAAATTATTCAAAACTGAGGGTATAATACGCGCCTCAGAAAGATTAGAACAACTAACAATGACGCACCTCGGAGAATGAAATGAGCGAAGTCCCCTCAGAATTAAAATATACCGAATCACACGAATGGTTACGTGTTGAAGACGATGGTCTGGTGACTGTGGGCGTCAGTGACCATGCACAGGAATTACTGGGTGATTTGGTATTCGTAGAACTGCCAGAAGTGGCAACTGAATTTGTTGCTGGTGATGAATGTTGCGTGGTTGAATCAGTAAAAGCCGCTTCAGATGTATATATGCCAATTAGCGGCGAGATAGTCGAAGTCAATGAAGCTCTGGCCGATGAGCCGGAGATAATCAATACGTCGCCTTACGATAGCGGCTGGTTGTTTAAAATCAAACCGTCCGCGGAAGAGCTTGCTGATCTAATGGACGCCGATGCTTATCAGGCGATAATAGACGAATAAATTATCCTTATTTCATAACGTGCAAAGCACGGTAATCTTTTACAGGCTTATAGGGATGCTCTGAAATTAATTAACTTAATCAGAGCATCCCTAGCTAGCTAAAAAGGTTGTCGTGCTTTGCACGTTATACCGATGCATCACCCTTAAAAGATTATCTCTAAAGATTACCGCTAAATTATTATTGAAAGAATCCTATGCCTTTTATTCCCCATACTGAACAAGAAATAACACAGATGTTAGCAACCATCGGTGTTGATTCTACGGAAGATTTATTTGACGAAATTCCCGCGCATTTACGTGCACCTGAATTAAAAGCCATTCCAAAAGGCATGACTGAAATGGAAATTTCTCGTCTGATGCATAAGCGTGCAGACGAAAATACTAAAGCAATATGCTTTTTGGGTGCCGGTGCGTATCAGCATCACATACCGGCAGCGGTTTGGGAGATAACTACGCGAGGCGAATTTTACAGTGCTTACACGCCATATCAGGCGGAAGCGTCGCAGGGAACGTTACAACTAACCTACGAATTTCAGAGCATGATAACGGCATTAACGGCCATGGATGTATCGAATGCGTCGATGTATGACGGTGCGTCATCCTTAGCAGAAGCTATCTTGATGGCGGTGCGCGCGAACCGTAAATCAAAATCACGAAAAATTCTTATTCCGACAAGCGTTAACCCGGTCTACCGAAAGACAGCCGATACCATCGTTAAAGGTCAGCAGATTGATTTGGTCGAAGTGCCTTATGACCATGCGACCGGCACGGTTACGCTGGAGCAAATCAAGCAACAGGGTGAAGGTGATATCACCGCCGTGGTGTTACAGCAGCCTAACTTTTTTGGTTGTCTCGAAGCGGTAGATGAAATTACCGATTGGGCGCATGAAAATAATATTCTGGTTATTGCTGTAATTAATCCTCTGCTGGCAACGGTATTAAATCCACCGGGTCAATGGGGGGCTGTTGGCGCCGATATAGCCTGTGGTGACGGCCAACCGTTAGGCGCGCCGATGTCAGCGGGTGGTCCGTATTATGGTTTACTGTGTTGCAAACAGGCGCTGGTCAGGCAAATGCCGGGCCGTATCGTTGGCCGCACGGTTGATCTGGATGGCAAAGAAGGTTTTGTCTTAACCCTGCAAGCACGTGAACAACATATCCGACGCTCTAAGGCAACGTCAAACATCTGTACCAATCAAGGATTAGTGGTGACAGCGTCGACTATCCATATGGCTATCATGGGCGCACATGGGCTGGAAAATACAGCTGCCGCCTGTTTTGCCAATAATAATATGCTGGTCGAAAAACTCACGGCGATATCTGGTGTGAAAAAAGCCTTTGCTGGTATGCATTTTCATGAAACCGTTTTACAGATAGAAGCAGATGCGGCACAGGTGTTACGTGATTTAATGGATAGAGATATTCTCGGCGGATTCGATTTGTCACTGGATTATCCTGAACTAGGCAATGCTATTTTGGTGTGTACCACAGAGATGCGTAGTGACGCGGATATCGACGCTTATGCGACTGCTATGCAAGATGTATTAACGTCTGCTTTGGTAAGCGATGAAGTGTCAGCGACACCGGAGGCAGTATAATGTTAATTTTTGAGCATTCGTCAAAAGGACGCAAAGGCGCACCACAATCACCTGTCGAAAAAGCATCTATTTCAGTTATCCCTAAAATTCTATTACGTAAGGATAGCGCCGCATTACCTGAGGTTTCTGAGCTACAGGCCGTGCGCCACTATACCCGTTTATCGCAGAAGAACTTTTCCATCGATACAGAGTTTTATCCGTTGGGTTCCTGCACCATGAAATACAATCCAAGGGCCTGTAATACGTTGGCGATGTTGCCGGGTTTTTTAAATGCGCATCCATTAACCCCGGATGAGCAGAATCAGGGTTTTCTTGCCTGCATGTACGACCTGCAATCGATGTTGTGTGAGGCCACTGGTATGGCCGCCTTTTCATTGGCGCCTATGGCCGGTGCTCAGGGTGAGTTTTCGGGTGTGGCAATGATCGACGCGTACCATAAATCGCGCGGCGAACATGAGCGTAAAGAAATTCTAATCCCTGATGCCGCCCATGGCACCAACCCTGCTACAGCGGTAATGTGTGGATTTAAAGTACGCGAGATACCTACGCTTGCCAATGGTGATGTTGATATCGATGCATTAAAACAATGCGTAGGTCCACAGACAGCGGGTTTAATGCTAACCAACCCATCAACACTCGGCGTGTTCGAACGTAATATCGAAGCCATCGCTAAAGTGATTCATGATGCGGGCGGCCTATTGTATTACGATGGCGCAAACTTAAATGCCATCCTGGGTAAGATTCGTCCGGGTGATATGGGTTTTGATGTTATCCATTCTAATTTACATAAAACTTTTTCTACGCCGCATGGTGGTGGTGGTCCGGGTTCAGGCGCAGTGGGTGTGGCTGAGCGTTTAATACCTTTCTTGCCCTTACCCACCGTAACCCAGGAAAATGATAGCTACCGATATTTAACCGCAAAAGATTGTCCGCAAAGTATCGGTCGTCTGTCGGCGTTTATGGGTAATCCTGGTGTGTTGCTGCGTGCCTTTATCTATATGCGTTTTCTTGGTCGTGAAGGTATGGTTCGCGTTGCTGAGTTTGCGACGTTAAACGCCAATTACATGATGGCAGAAGCTAAACGTCGAGGCTTTACCTTAGCTATCGATCATCGCCGGGCGAGTCATGAATTTATTATTACGCTGAAAAATGAAGCGCGTGATTATCATGTCAGTGCAATGGACTTTGCTAAGCGTTTGTTAGATTTGGGCTATCATGCACCGACCACCTACTTTCCTTTATTGGTGCCAGAGTGTTTATTGATTGAGCCTACTGAGTCAGAAGCCAAAGAAGCACTTGATGGTTTTATGGACGCACTGGAACAAATTTTGCGAGAAGCAGAAGTTAATCCTGAGTTATTGCATGCTGCACCACAGACACTTCCGGTTAAACGTCTGGATGAAGTGCGTGCGGCGAAACAACTGGATCTGAAGTATACGTCCAGTTCATAGCGATACGACTTGTCATTTCGACTTCAGGAGAAATCTTGTGCAGCGTGTAACGATTTTTCCTATGTCGAAGTGATAGTTTAAATTAAACTTTTTCTACTCTATTTCGACCAAACTCTTTCGCCATATATAAGGCTTTATCTGCACGCTCAAGCACGGTTTCAACGCTATCTTTTCCAGGGTCGAACTCAGTAACACCAAAACTGCTGGTGACGTGTCCGACGGCATTAAATTCATATTTTTCGATATCACTGCGTAATCGTTCAGCATGAATGAATGCGCCGCTAAGATCAGTCTCTGGCGTTAATATGATGAACTCTTCACCACCGTAACGAGCAAAAATATCAGGATTGCGATTAGCTTTAGATACGATGCTGGTCACTTTTTCTAATACCTCGTCACCCACCGGATGTCCGTAAGTATCGTTGATGCTTTTAAAGTTATCGAGATCAAAAAAAATAATGGAAAATGTCCCGCCATAACGTTTTGTTTTATCAATTTCTGCATCGAGAAAATGTGCGAAGTGCAGGCGGTTGTATATTTGTGTTAGTGAATCGGTATAAGCGATATCTCGTAGTTGCGTACTTAATGCTTTCATACGTGCAAGCATTAAACCAAATAACAGTCCAGCAAACGTAGGAATTATAAAAGAGGCGATAGTGAGTTCAATATTAAGAACATAGCTGTTGTGGATTATGTTCAAAAAAATAGTTAGCGCGCAAGACATGCTTACGTAGAACAGATATATAAAAATTTTGTGTTTAGCCGATGCGTTTATTTTCATAATCGTTGTCGAAAACTGCTTCTAATGCTAGGGTGCTTATTCATAAGTACCTTGGTGTTTATTGAAGTATAGCGTTTATGTGGAATCTGTGGGTATCTTCATAACTTAAGGTTTTATCACTAATAAAGGAGAAATATATGATAGTAAATAAATTGATTGTTCGTATGGGTCGTGTTTTTTTTGTAGCAGTGTTGCTCGCCGCGTTTTCAATGCCGATACATGCGCGACAGCTTGACGATGTTAACTTGCCAGACAATGTAACCCTGGCGGGGTCGGATGTTGTTTTGCAGTTGAATGGCATGGGTTATCGTACCAAGTTTGTTTTTGATATTTATGTAGGTGCTTTGTATACCGAATCAAAAGTGGATTCACGTGATGCGGTTCACGCATTAACTGGGCCTAAGCGAATTGTGATGCACATGGTTTACGATGAAGTTAGTCATGAAAAAATGGCCGATGCCTGGAGTGAAGGCTTTGAAGATAATAACAGTGATGAACAATTTGCTAAATTGCAGTCACGTTTAAAAACGTTTATCAGTTATTTTCCTGATTTGAAAAAGAACGATATCGTAACCATGGATTACCTACCAGGAATAGGCACGCAGTTAACGATTAACAATGAACAAAAAGATATGATTGAAGGTGCTGATTTTTATACTGCATTACTTGACGTATGGCTGGGTGAAGAACCGGCAGATGATGATCTTAAAGACGCAATGTTGGGAGAGACTGACGATTAGTATGAGATGTTCTGTTAACTTGCTGGTTTAAGCAGAATGTTTTTATGCGTATGTGTAAATAAAAATATGATGCCTCGTCATATCATGGTTTTTATTTACCTGACATTACTGCTTTTATACAGCTCGTCAGTCAGATCAGTTGAAGAAGCAGTAAACGATGCAGCAGTAAGTAATACTGCTAGTCGTAAAAGTGCTGTTAATGAGCGCGCCGAGTGGTCGCTGGGTATGGGTCTTGGTGTATTTAATTATCACCTATACCCAGGGGCGAAAGAGTCAAATAGTTTATTATTGCCAGTACCTTATTTTACCTATCGCTCGCCAAAATTTGAAATCGACCGTGGCTTTAAAGGCTTTTTATATCATTCGGAAAAAGTTGTTTTAGATATCAGTGCCGATTTCGGGTTGCCAGTAGATAGCGATGATACGCAGGCGCGAAAAGGTATGCCTGATCTCGATTTCGTTTTGCAGGTAGGGCCATCGATTGCGTTTTTGTTAAATGATGAATATAACAACTATTTTGATACACGATTTGAAATCCCTGTTCGAGTCGCTTACGCCAGTGATTTTCATAGTGCAGAAAATATCGGCCTCCTGATTGAGCCGCGCTTTACATTTAACCATCGACGTCGTGGTGAAATGGGTTTGGCACAGAAAGCGACTATTGGTTTAAAGTATGCAACA
Organism: Gammaproteobacteria bacterium; assembly: GCA_016764035.1. Classification (GTDB taxonomy): domain Bacteria; phylum Pseudomonadota; class Gammaproteobacteria; order SZUA-229; family SZUA-229. The sequence continues at coordinate 2,551 of JAESSQ010000126.1, read as the reverse complement.
CAAGAATTTCACGCATACTATTATGATGTTGCTGATGCATTTACTACCAATGCCCGAGCAGCGTTTACCAGTGATGCAGGTTTTGGTGGTAGCTTTATAAAATATCAAATAAGTTATAAAACGCGTGATTATATATTTTGGAGCTTTTTGCGATACCAATCACTTCGCGGTGCCAAATTTGAAGATAGCCCACTGGTTCTTCAAAAAGATTATTATTTTGTTGGTTTAGGATTTGCCTGGTTATTTGCCGGAAGTCTTTAATCACCTTATAAAAGCAGTGTTTTCAAATCATGCACTCGCAGTGCTAACGATTAAATTTTTTTTAATAAAACACCTGAAGATTGCGTAAAGCTTGGCGTATTTATTTTCTAATATCCAGCTATTTTGCGTCCAATAAGTGTAAGTAGTTTTTAAAATATCGAAGCCAATAAACCCACACCCGTAGCTTAGTCATCTTCTTAAAACGCTGGCTTCATGGTTTGCAAGGTTTTAAGTTAAGTTCCTGTTTCTTGAAAGTTATTTTATATTTGTAACTTTTTGTAACCATTTATCCTTCGTTTGTAGCAGCTTATCTATTCTTCAGGGACGATTAGGTAACAATAAGGCCATGCATGCTAGTATCTTCTCGATATCCCCGAGACTCAATGTGAATCGGTGATGCACCCAAATAGCATGATTAGTTATTCTCTGTGTATAGTGATAACGTTTATAGGTATTCATGCTTGATGAGTATGCTCGAACGGATTACGTTGACAGTACTTAACCGATAAATGAATGCCCCTCCTTTTAGTTGGCAAACGATGTCTAATTAAAATTGGGGTATTAGCCTAAAACACGCGCTTTTCACTCTGTTGAGTATTGCAGGTCAGCTGAATTCAAGCGTTAATAAAATGAAATTATAAAATAATTTTTTATCGTAGGCCTTATTAAGGGAATAGGTATGAGTGATTTCACGGCAATTAAAGCGTTTTGCGAATCAAAACATGGAAGAGCCTTAGGTTTGGTTGTCGGTAAAGCAGCCAGAACAGAAGTTTTAGGTAATAATCTTAATCGAATGGATAGATTTATAAATAATAATTTAGAAGTACTATCCAAGTATTTTATGTTTGTAACTGCGGGAACATATAAGGATGTTATTTGCGATAAAACGCAAAGTGACAATATATGGGCATCTAAGTGGAAAGAACTTAACGGGTTCGCCTTACGGGGAGGAAAAGTTGGCGGTTTAGTTGAGATGGCTTCACGTATTGAGAGACGTTTTGTAGAAAGACGTCATGGAGATCGGGCTCATGATGTCGAAGGCGTTATTAAAGTAATGATTTTATTATCCTCTCCACAGGATTTAGAAGAAGCATATCCGGAAGTGAGAGCACTTATTCGTTGTGCAATTCGAAATAACGTTATTTTATTAACAACGTATCACGCACTTAATCATTGGGCTATGTATGAGGCTGACGGTCGCACGCAATGTTTAACAAATGAAAAAGTCATCGGTTTAATCGCACATGATGGAAAAAAAATTGAAATGTGTCGTTGGGTTGTTACGCATAGACATGCGTTGAGAAAGTTCGATAGAATAATTACCACAGGTACAACAGGTGCGTTAGTCGGAGATTTTCTGGAAGCCTGCGGAATACCATCAGATAAAATAGATCGTATGTATTCAGGGCCAAAAGGGGGCGATGTCCAAATAGCAGAAGAGATAATTAATGGCAATATTGAGCATGTCGTTTTTTTTGTAGACCCTATGACTTCTCATCCTCACGAAGCAGATATTCAAACGTTATATAGAATTTGTAGCTTGTCGGAACTAAAAATTAATCTTCGCATAACCGAAGCAGGTGCTTCATCATGGATACGTTCGTATTCTAATAAGACAGTGGAGATGGCAAGCCTTATTGAAGCTTGCTGACATACAAGCACGGTCAAGTTAAATGAATACAAAGTTGGGGCGGGGCTAACTAGTGAGTTAGGTTTTGTGTGACTGTTCGCAGGAAGCTTATAAGTGTTTTTATAAAAACAGCATTTTTAAGCCGAGCGCTAACAGTAGTATTGAAAAAACTTTCTTTAATAAAATGTCTGAAATTTTATGAGTAAGTTTGGCACCTAATGGAGCGCATATGAAACTGCTAATAGCGATTATTACAAAAGCATGTAGCTGAACAAAACCGAACATGTTTTGCTGAACACTTGTTATGCTAGTGTTCATGCCGCTGTAGATATAGGAGGCCGTGGCAAAAATTGCTATAGGTAAGCCGCATGCGGCGGACGTGGCAATGGCGTTTTTTATGTTGATGTTGTGTCCGTGTAAAAATGGCACAGTGAGTGTGCCGCCACCGATGCCGACAATAGCGGATATTGTGCCGATAAAACTGCCGCCGATAACAGCATTTATTGTTTTGATTGTTGCATGGTGTTGTTTGCTTTGGTAATGGCTAAACATCAACACAGCAACACCTAACTCGAAGATGCCAAAAAGGGGTTTTAGTGTGTCGGTGTCGAGTTGTGTTGCAATGTTAGCGCCAAACCATGCACCTAAACAGATGCCTGG
>JAESSQ010000125.1 GCA_016764035.1 Gammaproteobacteria bacterium | reverse complement strand
TTTCATAATTTTCCTTTTTTCATTGTATTGAATACGTTAATGTCTAAATAATTTCATACCGACAAAAAACAAGGTTAATCAATGCTACGTTGCTATGAATTTTGACGGGTAAAACAAAAGGAGTATAAGCAGCCATTCTCCATAGTCAAATGAAAACAGAAAAAGATAAACGATTGTTAATTTTACAAATACAGCAGGCCGGTAAGCTCATCGTAGGCCAGGAAACAAGTATGCTAACTGCAAAAATGCTAACGCGTTTTTTTATCCGACATCATTGCCAGTAAATTTTCTGCTAAAGCTTCGTATATCGGTTTTTTACAAACCAGCTTTGATGTGCCTGAGGCGATTAATGCGGTTGCCATCATCGCCAGAACAAGCTCCTGGTTATTGGTCATTTCCATGACGATAACAAATGCTGTTATCGGTGTTTGCACCACACCGGTGAAGTAACCAATCATACCTAATATCACGATGGTTGATGCCATCTCAACAGGGAAAAAATGTGCGAGATCAGCACCTAAGCCCGCACCACTAGCTAACGATGGCGCAAACAATCCGCCAGGAATAGTGGTTAAATACGTCGCAGCTGTGGCCAGTATTTTATAAAACGGATACATCAAACCATAATCTGCCGAACAGCTATCTACGCCGGCGCAACTAACTATTTGCTTGGCTTCAAGATAACCGGTACCACTGGATGTACCGCCACTAAGTATGCTTAATATGGCAACGGTTAACCCTGCCAGTAAAGCGATAACAACCCAGTGCGTTTGCATATAAGGCCGTAATTTTCTCGAACCACTAATCAATAACTGACTAAACAGGCCACCACTTAAACCACCGACCACTCCACAGACAACCACGCCTAACCAGACCCAGCTAAAGTCCAGTGTCACTGGCGTGGTACCGTAATAGTTATAATTATTTTGATGAACCACAATAGCCGTCATACCCGCCAACACCACGCCAATTAACATCATGCCGCTGTTACGTCGATCGAATGACCTCGCCATTTCTTCGATGGCAAACACGATACCGGCAAGCGGTGTATTAAATGCAGCGGCAATACCAGCGCCGCCACCCGTTAAGATTAATCCACGTTCAACATAGCGTGAAGGCAGGTGCGCATATTTACCCAGTGAATGCATGATGGCTGCACCCAGATGAACGGTTGGCCCTTCTCTACCCAGTGAGGCACCGCTACATAATGCCAAAACGGCCATCAACACCTTACCGACAACCATGCGCATCGATAACAGACGATTACTTAATTTACTGCCAGGGTCAGCCAGGGCGATGAGTGTTTGTGGGATACCGCTGCCCTCTGCACCACTAAAAAATGTCCGTGTTATATACACGGCAAGAATAAAACCAGCAGGTGTTATTATCAGTGGCAGATATTGGTTATATGCGACAATCTGTTTGAAGATATGGTCAGCCTGATCAGCCATCAATGCAAAAACCGCTGCGACCAAACCAACCAGTATAGCGCCACCCCAAAATACCAGCCGCATACGCCAGGATTGAGGTTTAAAGAAACGGTATTTTAATCGACGAACGTGACGGCGCATTACTTATGAATACTCATTATTTATCCTGACTAATCATTATTATTTGTTACTTATTTTATACGTCTAATCCGAGTCATCTAATATATTATCTCGATATACTCAGAACCAAACACTTTATCCAGCCGCGTTAATAGCTCATCCGAGGGCACAACGTTCCATTCTTCACCAAGAACAAATTGCGATACATCGCTACCACTATTGTACTCAATCGTTATCGGCAAATTACCTTCGCGGTATGTATGCAGAACCTGCGTAAGTTGTTGCGTAACATCAGCGTCAGACCAACTGCCATTGGCCTTACTTTTATCCAGCTTTATTTGTAACCCGCGTGCAAATTTTTCTCTCGCCTGCGTCATGGTATAAACAACATTTGCATTAACTGAATAGGCAGCATTAAAATCATCGTAACTGACACTGCCAACCACCACGCAAACTTTATCCTTCACCAGTGCATGATTGTACTGCTCAAATACATCCTCATACAAAACCACCTCTACACGAGAAGTTTTATCATCCAGCACACCGGTCACGATCTTACTGCCGGTTTTCGTTCTGCGTACGCGCATGCCGATTAATAAGCCGGCAAGACAATATTGTGTTTTATTTTTTTTACGGTAGTTACCATAGCCACCGCCATTACCCCCACGTTCTCTCTCTGGCACCAGGTCCGGCACTTTCGAAAAACGACATTCGGTAAAACGCCTTAACTCTTTTTCATAACGCGTTATAGGGTGTCCGGTCAGGTACAGACCCAAGGTTTCTTTTTCATTGCCTAATCGTGTTTCATCATCCCAATCGTCGACCTCAACAACATGTACATTGGCATATGTGTCTGGTTCGTCTGAAGAACCAAACATATCATCCTGCCCTACATTGGCATTTTTCTGGTTCTGCTCGGCAAGTTGTACAGCGTTGGTTAAACTCGCAAGTAAGCTGGCGCGATTCGAAGCCAGAGAATCCATAGCGCCGGATTTGATCAGGGCTTCCATCACACGTCGATTAACCTTACGCGTGTCACTGCGAGAACAAAAATCATAGAGATCAACAAAAGCACCGTTACTATCACGCTCAGCGAAAATGCCATCGAGGGCAGCTTCGCCAACGCCTTTTAAAGCACCCAGTCCGTACAGTATCGACTTTTCATCTGGCACGCTAAATTTATGGATGGAATGATTGATGTCAGGCGGTAGAACGGTAACGTCCTGATGGTGACAATCTTCGATCAAACCGACAACTTTATCGGTATTATCCATATCTGCCGACAATACGGCTGCCATAAACTCTGATGGGTAATGCGTTTTAAGCCAGGCGGTCTGATAAGACAGTAAAGCGTAAGCAGCAGAATGAGATTTATTAAAACCGTAACCCGCAAATTTTTCCATCAGGTCGAAAATACGGGTGGCAAGCTTTGCATCGACGCCACGCGCGACCGCGCCCTTCATAAACAAATCTCGTTGCTCGGCCATTACCTCGACTTTTTTCTTACCCATTGCCCGGCGCAACATATCTGCACCACCCAAAGTGTAATTAGCCAGAACCTGGGCGATTTGCATCACTTGTTCCTGATAAAGAATAACCCCGTATGTCGGTGTCAATACCTGCTCAAGATCCGGGTGAAAATAATCTACCTCGGCGCGGCCGTGTTTACGATTGATAAAATCGTCAACCATACCTGATTGCAATGGACCCGGACGAAACAACGCAACCAGCGCGACGATATCTTCAAAATTATCAGGGCAAAGACGAGTGATGAGGTCCTTCATGCCACGTGACTCCAGCTGGAAGACCGCGGTGGTATTCGCCGCCTGTAGCAAATCAAAGGTAGCTTGATCGTCTAGTGGCAGCTTCTCGATAGACAGTAAATCTTCACCTGTTTTTTTGCGACGACGATTAACGTGTTTCACCGCCCAATCGATAATGGTTAATGTACGTAAACCAAGAAAATCGAATTTCACCAGACCAACGGCTTCAACGTCATCTTTATCGAATTGCGTGACGATACTCGCGCCGCCTTCTTCACAGTAAAGCGGACTAAAATCCGTTAATACGGTTGGTGAGATAACCACACCGCCGGCGTGTTTACCGGCATTTCTGGCGACACCCTCCAGCGATAGCGCCATATCCAGAATTGCGGCCACTTCTTCATCCGTTTCATAGGCAGTTTTTAAGTCTTCCGATTCAGCCAACGCTTTAGTTAATGTCATGCCTAGATCGAAAGGAATCATCTTGGCGAGTCGATCGACAAAGCCATAGGGTTGGCCCATGACACGACCGACATCACGCACCACCGCTTTAGCTGCCATGGTGCCATAAGTAATAATCTGAGAGACACTGTCACGTCCATATTTTTGCGCCACGTAATCGATAACACGATCACGCCCTTCCATACAAAAATCGACGTCAAAATCAGGCAGTGATACCCGTTCAGGATTAAGGAAACGCTCGAACAATAAATCATATGCCAGCGGGTCAATGTTGGTTATTTTTAATGCATACGCCACCAACGAACCTGCACCAGAACCACGACCCGGCCCGACAGGAATACCATTATCTTTCGACCACTGGATAAAATCCGCCACAATCAAAAAGTAACCGGGGAACCCCATATTATTGATAACATCGAGTTCTACCTGTAAACGCTCATCGTATGCTTTACGTTTTTCAAGATAATCATCTGCACTGTCATCGAGTAATACCTGTAGACGAAGCTCAAGCCCCTCTCGCGACACGCGGCAGAAGTAACTTGCTTCAGTCTCACCTTCCGGTATGGGAAATTGAGGTAAAAAGCTCTCTCCCAGACGTATTTCAAAATTACAACGTTTAGCAATTTCTGCTGTATTGGCCAATGCTTCGGGTATATCTGCAAACAACGTTTGCATTTCTTCTGCGCTACGAAGATACTGTTGTTCACTGTAGTTTTTAGGTCGCCGCGGATCATCCAAAGTACGACCATCATGAATACAGACGCGTGCTTCATGGGCATCGAACTCTTCCGTTTTTAAGAACCGAACATCGTTGGTCGCCACCACCGGAATATCATTATCGATAGCAAGTGCTACCGCATCAGCGATATACGTTTCTTCATTTTCACGGCCGGTTCGCTGTAATTCGATATAGAAACGGTTCTTAAAATTGGACTGCCAAAATTGTAAACGCTGCTGCGCCAAATCTGTCTGCCCTGCCAGTAAAGCACGGCCAATATCACCCTGACGACCACCTGATAATGCGATGATACCTTCTGCTTTCTGCGCAATCCATTCCGCCTGCATTATCGGCACACCACGATGCTGACCTTCGAGATAACTTTTAGAAATGAGTTCGGATAGGTTGAGATAACCCTGTTTGGTCTGCGCCAACAAAACCATCTGAAAAGGTGCTTCCTGGTCGTCGCCATG
>JAESSQ010000124.1 GCA_016764035.1 Gammaproteobacteria bacterium | reverse complement strand
TCTTAATTCTTCACGCTTGCGATAACGTAATTGCTCGGCGATATCTGGTCGTGAGGTGCCCAGTGTTCCGGCTTCACCACAACAGCGATTATTATCGATTACCTCTGTTTTCAACAGGGTAGATGCGACGGTTATCGGGTTGTATGTTTTCATCGGTTTATGACATGGGTCATGATACAGATATTCAGTGTCCGATTTATTTTCCAGTGTGACGCCTTTTTCCATCAGGTATTCGTGTATATCCAGCAGGCGGCAATCTGGGAATATTTTTTCAAACTCATACTTTAATAACTGATCCATGCAGGTGCCACAGGACACGATGACAGTTTTTATATCCAGATAGTTAAGTGTGTTGGCTATGCGATGAAACAGCACGCGATTCTCTGTGCTAATCGCCTGACTCTTAGCCTGTAGCCCTGCAGACGCCTGTGGATAACCACAACATAGATAGCCCGGCGGTAAAACGGTTTGTACACCGGCCTCATAAAGCATGTGCATGGTTGCCATGGCTATCTGACTAAACAACCTTTCTGAGCCGCAGCCGGGAAAATAAAATACGGCATCGGTATCGTTGTGATCAAGTTCCGGGTTTCTGATGATCGATACGTAATCGGTATCTTCGAGACCTAACAGAGCGCGGCTGGTTTTGCGTGGCACCGCAACGCGAATTGGTTTTCTTACCAGGTTAACTATTTGTACTGCGGGTTCAACATTGCCAGTGGTACTCGGTGGGATTCGGTTTTTCTTGCCAAGCAGCCCCATTTTTTTGGCGAAAAAATGGCCGATGTTAATCGCTTTGAAACCGCCGCGCGCTAATGCCGTGCGCATGACTTTTACTGTCATCGGGTTTTTCACATTAAGGAAAGCTATCGCAGCTTTGGTGCCAAGATTACTTTTCTTTTTGCCGTATTTGGTCAGGATATGACGCATGTGAATGGATACGTCACCAAAATCAATGTCGACTGGGCAGGGTGGTAAACACTTGTGACACGTCGTGCAATGATCGGAAATGTCGTTCATCGAATCAAAATGCGAAAGCGATATGCCGCGTCGCGTTTGCTCCTCGTATAAAAAGGCTTCGATGATTAATCCGGTGGCTAATATTTTATCTCGTGGCGAATAGTAGAGGTTCGCGCGTGGTACGTGTGTCATGCATTTTGGTTTGCACTTACCGCAACGCAAACAATTTTTTATCTCATCATTTAACGCGCCTAGCTCACTGTCTTCCAAAATGAGTGCTTCTTGCTGTACCAGTCGTAGTGATGGCGTGTAGGCGAGATCAAGACTGGATGCGGCCTGTAATTTGTCTTTATTAAAATGTTGATGTGGGTCGACTTGTTTTTTATATTTTGCAAAGGCGGCAAGTTTTTCAGGTTCCAGATATTTTATCTTGGTCAAGCCGATGCCGTGCTCACCAGATATCACACCATCAAGTGATTGCGCCAACTGCATGATACGGTCTACGATTTTTTCGGCCTCATGTAGCATGGCGTAGTTATCCGAGTGCACGGGAATGTTGGTGTGTATATTGCCGTCACCTGCATGCATGTGTAAGGCGATAAACAGTTTTGCGTTTTTAACGTCTCGATGAATTTCCTTAAAACGTGTTCGAATAGGTTTTAAGTCCTGGCCAGAAAATATCTCACTGAGTGCACGGTAGATTTCTTTGGTGTAGCTAATAACACAGTCGCGCCTCAACAGTAGATCAATGAGTTTGTCGTTAGGCCTTATATGCTTCTGTTCATCCTCAATAAGTAGATTTTTTACGTCATTGGCTGCTGTTTCCAGATGCTTTAGGATGTCTACCCAGCGCTGTTTTTTGTCATTGATTATTTGTTTCGCCGTTTCAGACTTGTGGTTGATAACCGATCTGGTTTCAGTATTGTGAAGGTATTCATTGGTTTTATTCTCATCGCTTTGCTGGATGATATGGCCACCATTAACAATGTCCGTCAGATAGTCAGAAATGGCATCACAGATTTTAATTTTGTTATCGATTGCCTGTTCGATATTTATGCATTCTATGCTGCGGTTATACTCGGCTAGACGTGGTAGCGGAATAACCACATCTTCGTTAATCTTAAAAGCATTGGTATGTGCTGAAATAGCAGCTGTACGTGCACGATCTAACCAAAATCGGTGGCGCGCTTCCGGGGTTGCCGCAATAAAGCCCTGTGCGTCTCTTTTTTTACATACAGTAATGATGGCCTCGGCAGCAGCGATAACCTGTTTTTCATCGTGTGCAGCAATATCGGCAAGTAACACCATTTTTGGTCTGCCAGAAAAATCAGTACTGTCTGATTTAGTCATGTATTTAACGGCTTTTATATAACGCTCATCCAAATGTTCCAGGCCTGTAAGCAATACATGCTGGTTACTATCGAGTAGTTGTTTTACTTCGACAACTGCCGGTACTGCCTCTGCGATATCGGTACCAAAAAACTCCAGACAGATGGTGCGTTTATGTTCCGGCATTTCGTGCAGTATAAATTTTCCGGAGGTAATCAAACCATCACAGCCTTCTTTTTGAATGCCAGGCAATCCGCATAGGTATTTGTCTGTGACATCTTTACCAAGGCCGGTTTTGCGAAAATCCTGGCCGGCCATTTTTAGTAATTCTACATCACCGATAGGGGTTTTTCCGTCAGCTTCAAAACGCGTAATGCTAAAGATGACTTCTTTTTGCTCATGGATTTTGCCAAGGTTATGGTTAATGCGCTCAATCTCCATCCACAAACCATCCGGTGTCACCATGCGCCACGAGACCAGATTGTCCAGCGCGGTTCCCCAGATTACGGCTTTTTTACCACCAGCATTCATCGCAATGTTGCCGCCAATAGTAGAAGCATCTTGTGATGTAGGGTCGACCGCAAACGCATAACTGTGTTGCTCGGCAAGGTCAGATACCCGTCGGGTGATAACGCCCGCACCGCATTCAGTCACTGGGTATGTGCCGTCTAATCCGGGTAATGCTGTTTGAACAATCGGGCTTAGGTTTTCCAGTTT
>JAESSQ010000123.1 GCA_016764035.1 Gammaproteobacteria bacterium | reverse complement strand
TATGGCGCTTCGTCTGTCGTTTTGCTCGAAGCTGGCTCTGTGCCAGATAGTGTGGAATCAGCAATAAAAGAACAGTTGGCTTTTTCTCATAGCTTGTTGAAAGGCTTGCATTATGACTCGGGGGTTATTAAGTATTTGTCTATTGATGACCTGCAATCGCTGAAATTGTCTGCCATGCCGGAAATTGATATAGCTGGTTACGCGGGTAACAATGAAAAACGACGGACTTTATATTTTGCGATTGATCACCTGGTCAGAAATGCAGATGATCTAATTGATGAAATAAGCTTGCCATCAAATGCACCTTTTGGTCGCATTCATGTTGACAGTGAGCTCTGTACATTATGTATGGGTTGTACGTCTGTTTGCCCAACGACTGCAGTTCAAGCAGGCAATGATACGCCGCGACTGGTATTCGTAGAATCAATTTGTGTACAGTGTGGGCTGTGTCAGACGGCTTGTCCTGAGCAGGCAATTCAATTACAGCCACGGTTACTTACCGACCCTGAAAAACGTCGATCTAAAATTGTTTTGCATGAAGAAAAACCGTTTAACTGTGTGACCTGTGGTAAGCCCTTTGCTACACAGTCAATCATCAATAACATCATGAGTAAGTTATCTGAGCATGCAATGTTTCAGAGTGATCGTTCCCGGCAACGTTTGAAAATGTGTGAAGACTGTCGTGTGGTTGATGCGGTGCAAGATACTGAGGCGATGCAAGCGGGACTGGTCGCTGGCGGACAGGATGACTCGGTTAACGGTGTATGAAAGATAATGATGCCTATGCTCGAAAATTTAGCGACAGTATCGACGAATTATTAGGTGTTTTCAGTATTTTTGGTAATTTAATTCAGTAAAAACTTGGCGCGGGTATTGCTTTATGAAAGAACAAGAGACACAAGAACAGCTGCAGTCATCTCAGATGCAGGTCACCTTAGGAGAAGCTGATCTGGTGACAAAAGAAATTTGGAATGAGCAAGGCACTGAGGAATCGATTGAAGGCGCGCAGGCATACCGCGCAGGTGCATACGGCTTATTGGCAGCATTGCTTCGAAGTCCACCAGATCAAGCAGTGCTCGAACATATCGCTGCATTGAGTGAAGTAAGTTCGGAGACCGATGAGCTGTCAGTTGCTTTATCAATGTTGGGGTTGGCAGCAAGTCATTGTGATATTGATGCGATTGATGATGAGTATCACACGCTGTTTATTGGTATAGGTCGTGGAGAGTTAGTGCCGTACGGCTCTTGGTATTTAACGGGGTTTTTGATGGAAAAGCCATTGGGAGTTTTACGTGATGACCTTGCATCGTTGGGATTTGAGCGAAATAACGATGTTAGCGAACCTGAAGATCATGTCGCAGCTTTATGTGAGGTAATGGCATTAATGATTGGCGATGTACAGAATACGAAAGATGGGGAAGGCTACAGTGAGCAGCAAGCTCGTTTTTTTGAAGCGCATATCGGTTCATGGGCAGATAAATTTTTTAAAGATTTGACTGAATCAAAATCTGCTGTTTTTTATCGATCTGTAGGTCGTTTGGGTTTGGCATTTATAGAATTTGAAAAACGTTATTTATCGATGAGTGTATGAAGAATAAATATAAATGATCTTAGTCAGGAATTTAATCAGTTAGGTAATTTTAGGAGAGAAAAACATGGCAGACAAGAAAAAAAAGTTAAACGAAGGTCGACGTGAATTTTTGCGGGGTAGCGCTGTTGTCGGTGCAGGTGTCGTTGCCGTTAGTGGCTTATCTGGACAAGCAGTGGCATCAGTAGACATTGAAAATACCGAAAAACCGACCGAAGAAGGTTACCGTCTGACCAAGCATATTCTGGAGTACTACAAGACGGCGGCTCATTAAATAAATACTGTTTAAAATTTTGGCAGTCGCATAGCAAATTAAATTTGTTTGATATTTCAGAGAGAAACATTATGAAACTTATAAAAAAATCTACCACAGTGAAAGTCAGTGCGCCAGGTATGCGTAGTGATGTGACACAAGAGGTTTCTGCAAGACAGGAAAAAACTAGCTTAGGTAACGGTGTTACCCGTAGGCAGTTTATTCGTAATTCAGGGCTTATGGCTGGTGGTGCTGCGCTAGCTACCGGCTTGACACCTGGAATGATGAAAAAATCGCATGCAAGTGTTGCGGCTAAAGGGCAGGTTAAAGAAATTAAAACTGTTTGTTCTCACTGTTCAGTTGGTTGCGGCATCGTTGCTGAAGTTAGAAACGGTGTCTGGACTGGTCAGGAGCCAGCATTTGATCACCCCTTTAACAGGGGTGCGCATTGTGCTAAAGGTGCTTCGATTCGTGAACACGGTCACGGTGAGCGTCGTCTGAAATATCCCACTAAGCTGGTTAACGGTAAGTGGAAAAAAGTTTCCTGGGATCAGGCTATCAATGAGATTGGTGACAAGCTACTAGATATTCGCAAAACCTCCAGTCCCGATTCGGTTTACCGGTTGGGTTCTGCTAAACACAGTAACGAGCAGGCCTATTTGTTCCGTAAAATGGCTGCTATGTGGGGCACTAACAACGTTGACCATCAGGCGCGAATTTGTCATTCCACCACGGTTGCAGGTGTAGCTAATACCTGGGGCTACGGTGCCATGACCAATTCATTGAATGATATTCACAATTCAAAGGCTGTTTTGTTAATTGGTTCTAATCCGGCCGAGGCGCATCCGGTCGCATTGCAACATATCTTTGAAGCTAAGGAAAAAAATAACGCACCTATCGTCGTTATTGATCCTCGTTTTACTCGTACCGCAGCACATGCTGATATTTATGTACGTATTCGTCCTGGTACCGATGTGCCCGTTATCTGGGGTATGTTATGGCATATCTTTAAAAATGGCTGGGAAGACAAAGAATACATTCGTCAACGTGTCTATGGTATGGAAGATATCAAAAAAGAAGTGGCTAAATGGCCGCCTGCTGAGGTAGAAAGAGTTTCGGGCGCGCCTGAAGAACAGATTCGTGCTGCAGCTAAAGCGATGGCCGACAATCGACCTGGAACATTCATTTGGTGTATGGGTGGTACTCAGCACACGATTGGTAATAATAATACGCGTGCTTATTGTGTATTCCAGTTAGCGTTAGGTAATATTGGTGTGGCCGGCGGTGGTGCAAATATTTTCCGTGGCCACGACAATGTACAGGGTGCAACTGATTTAGGTGTGTTGGCTAATACACTGCCAGGATATTATGGTCTTAAGCCTGGTTCATGGGCGCACTGGGCTAGAGTATGGGAGCTTGATTTGGACTGGATAAAAGGCCAGTTTGATTCAGGTAGTTATATCAAGAAAAAAGGCAAAGATGTGCCGGTGATGAATACCAAGGGTATGCCGGTTTCACGCTGGATTGACGGTGTGCTAGAAGACGACGAGAACATTGCGCAGAAAGAAGCTATCAAAGCGATGATTTTCTGGGGTCATGCGCCGAACTCGCAGACGCGTGGCACAGAAATGAAAAAGGCTATGGAAAAACTGGAATTATTGGTTGTTGTAGATCCATATCCAACAGTCGCAGCTGTCATGCATGATCGTACTGATGGTGTATATCTGTTGCCGGCAGCGACTCAGTTTGAAACCTACGGTTCAGTTACTGCAACCAATCGCTCATTCCAGTGGCGAGATAAGGTGATTGATCCATTGTTTGAATCACTGCCAGACCACACCATCATGTATAAGTTGGCCAAAAAGCTTGGTTTCGCTGAGCAATTGACCAAGAATATTAAGGTTAATGGCGAAGAGCCACTGGTTGAAGATATTACCCGTGAATTTAATCGTGGTATGTGGACGATTGGGTATACCGGACAGAGTCCAGAACGCCTTAAATTGCAGCAGAAACACTGGGGTGATTTTGATTACACAAGTCTAAAAGCAGAAGGTGGCGCCTGTGATGGTGAATTTTACGGTCTGCCTTGGCCTTGTTGGGGTACAGCGGATATGAAACATCCGGGTACGCCGAATCTATATGATGGCAGTACGTCGATTGCTGATGGTGGTTTAACTTTCCGTGCTCGATTTGGTGTAGAGAGAAAAGGCAAGAGCTTACTTGCTGATGGCTTCGCATCAAAAGGTTCTGAGCTAAAAGACGGATATCCCGAGTTTAGTGAAAAGGTATTGAAAAAACTTGGTTGGTGGAAGGATATGACAGCCGCTGAGAAAAAAGCAGCAGCAGGGCGCAATTGGAAAACGGATTTATCCGGCGGCATTCAACGAGTTTCTATTAAACATGGCGCAGCACCCTTTGGAAATGCCAAGGCAAGGGCTGTGGTTTGGACTTTCCCTGATCCTGTGCCTATTCATCGCGAACCACTGTATACCTCGCGTCGTGACTTGGTTAAGAAGTACCCAACCTACGAGGATCGTAAGTCTTTCTGGAGACTGCCTACGCGTTATTCTTCAATCCAGGCGAAAGATTACTCTAAAGATTTCCCCATTATTTTAACGTCGGGTCGATTGGTAGAGTATGAAGGTGGTGGTGATGAAACACGCTCCAACCCTTGGCTGGCTGAACTGCAGCAAGACATGTTTGTTGAAATGCATCCACGAGATGCGAATAATGCAGGCGTCAAAGATGGTGATGATGTGTGGATTGAAGGTGCTGAAGGTGCAAGGATTAAGGTTAAAGCGCAAGTTACACGTCGTGTTGAATCTGGTGTTGCCTTCACTCCATTCCACTTTGGTGGACATATGGAAGGTAAGGATATGAGTGATAAGTATCCTGAAGGTTCGGCACCTTACGTAGTGGGTGAGGCCTGTAATACAGTATTCACCTACGGTTATGATTCCGTTACACAGATGCAAGAATCAAAATGTTCCTTGTGCAAAATAGTTAAAGCTTAATAGAGGGTATAAAAAATGGCTACCATGAAATTTTATTGTGACGCGGAACGTTGTATCGAGTGTAATGCTTGCGTAACTGCGTGTAAGAACGAGAACGAAGTGCCTTGGGGTGTCAACCGTCGTCGCGTAGTGACGATTAAGGATGGTGAACCAGGTGAACGCTCATTATCTGTTGCCTGTATGCATTGTGCCGATGCGCCATGTGCTGCAGTTTGTCCGGTTGATTGTTTCTATACTACGGATGACGGCATTGTACTGCACGATAAAGATATCTGTATCGGTTGTGGTTACTGTTTCTATGCCTGCCCGTTTGGTGCGCCACAGTTTCCTGAATCGGGTGCTTTTTCTTCACGAGGTAAGATGGATAAATGTACATTCTGTGCAGGAGGCCCAGAAGAAACCTTCAGTTCGAATGAGTATAGTAAATACGGTGCTAACCGAATCGCTGAAGGTAAACTGCCACTTTGTGCTGAAATGTGTTCGACTAAAGCGTTGTTGGCGGGTGATGCCAGTATGGTTTCAGACATATACCGTAACCGTATTATCAATAGAGGTGCGAGTACGATGGATTGGGGTGCAAATTATCAACGAGGCAGCCTTAATGTGAAGTAGGTGTGCTTAGTGACAATGTGGATTCGGTGTGACCTGTCTAATTTGCTAATCAGCAGGTTAGACAGGGTTTCACTCATTTAAACGTATTGATAGCAGGCTGACTACCATGACAGAAGCAAATAAAAATCGATCAGGCATTATTAGACGGCTTGTCTTATTCGTAATGATGGCCATGATATTGTCTTTTACCGTCGTTATACCTGCAGAGGCAGAAAGCAGTGGTGAAATTGTTAAAACTTCCGCTGTACCAAATCCGGGTACAGAACTATGGCGAGAAGTTAGACAAAGAGGCGGTCCTGTTGTCGGAGTCACACAAGTTTCAGGTGTGGATGCAGGTACTTTGGTTAACGTATCGGGTGAGAATTGGCGCCAGTTTAGAGTTGAGCAAATCATTCCATATAGTGGGTATCTACTGGGTCTGACATTGTTATTACTTATTGTGTTTAGACTGATACGTGGCGAAGTAAAAATAGAGTCGGGTCGTTCAGGGCATAAAATTTTTCGTTTTAGCCTCAATCAAAGAACCATTCATTGGGTTGTTGCTAGTCTTTTTGTAATATTAGGTCTGACAGGAATCATTCAGTTACTAGGGCGAACTTTACTAATACCTGTTATGGGTAATAGTGCATTTTCAGGTATCGCATCTTTTGGTAAGCTGCTTCATGATTATCTTGGTCCTGTCTTTGCGATTGCATTAATCTTTATGCTAGTAAGTTTTATCAAGGGCAATTTTTATAAGTTAAAAGATATTAACTGGTTTCTTAATGGTGGGGGTATGTTGGGTAAACATGCTAGTGCTGGACGCTATAACGCAGGTGAAAAATCCTGGTTCTGGTTAGCTATGTTAGGTGGAGCAGTAATTATTGTAAGTGGTCTGATACTGGATTTTCCAATTTTTGATCAATCTCGAGATACCATGGAGTTCTACCTTGTTATACATGGGATTGCTTCCATCGCTGTTCTCGCAGCGGCTTTCGGACATATCTATATGGGTACCGTGGCAATGGAAGGCGCTTTGGAGTCGATGACAACGGGTTATTGTGACGCCAATTGGGCAAAAGAACATCATGATGAATGGTACGAGGAAGTTAAAGATTCTGTAGATGTGTCGTCAGATGTAAAAACTAATAATAATGAGGCGTCTATAAACTCCAATGCACAACCGGGTATCGGTGCTTAACGTATATGTGTAACCATTAATGAAAGTTCAGGTGCTGTTCTTTGCAAGTCTTCGTGAATCTATGGGCAAAACTGTTTGCGAAGTTGATTTAAATGTGGGTGACACTGTATCTGATTTATGGAATACGTTTAAAAAAAGCACGGGTCAATCACAAATGTTATGTGCAGTAAATCATGAGTACTCAACGTTGGATCATGAATTATGTAATGGCGATGAAGTAGCTTTTTTCCCTCCAGTAACGGGGGGGTAGGCACAGTATGTCTGTCGTTGTAACACAAGATAAGTTTAATCCTTGGTCCGTATTATCGGATTATGAATCAATGCAGAAACGAAACATAAATTCATCATTTGATATTGGTGCTTCAGCGGTTTTTGTCGGAACAATGCGTGATTTTAATGAAGGTATTAATGTTGAATGTATGACATTGGAGCATTACCCTCAGATGGCCATTCGTGTGTTATCAAGTATCACATCAGAAACAAGGCGTCGCTGGGCGCTACAAGATTTATTTGTCATACACCGTGTAGGTCAGATTTATCCCGGTGAACCGATAGTCCTTGTGGCGGCATGGAGTTCACACAGGAAAGAAGCATTTCAAGCATGTCGGCATGTAATGGAAGAGCTGAAATCTACAGCACCCTTCTGGAAACAGGAAAAAATAGTTACTGGTGAAGCACGTTGGGTTGGAAAAAACACTGTTGGGTATTAGGTATAATTATGCAAGAAGATATTTTTAATATGAGCGTGCGTAAATTTCTTAAGAAAGTTGGAATCACTTCTCAGCGTGAGATTGACACGGTTATTCGTGCAGCTATTGAAGATGGACGCATTAATAGTAATGCGAATGTTGACATACAAGTGACACTAAAAATAGCAGCGTTGTCTAAACCATTGGTAATTATGGGTGAAATACATTTGGATGATTTAAGTTAAATATTCGAATCAATATAAACTACGAAAATACAATGCAAAAAGTGTGGTAAATTTCATAAAGTAAATTTCTTTATTTTATCTAAATTCAACAAGTTATATAATTTCTTAGGTTGATGTTTCTAACATCAATCAAACTTACAATTTACAAATCTTGGTGATACTATTATCTACAAGCTCTTTTTTAAGGAGTGACTGGAAATGTCGCATACGTCACCATCACATCACGTTGTCATCGTTGGCGGAGGTGCCGGCGGTATCGAATTAGCCACTAAACTGGGTAATACATTCGGCAAAAAGAATGCTGTTGCAATTACCCTGATTGATAGCACACTGACACATATTTGGAAACCACTGTTACACGAAATTGCTTCTGGTACGTTGGATTCTCGCACCGATGACCTGGAGTACCTGGCACAGGCAAACTGGCATAACTTCTCTTTTCGTCTTGGTCGCATGGATGGGCTTGATCGTAAAAAACAGGAAGTAACTCTTGCACCAACCATCGATGATGAAGGTATGGAGTTTATTCCGCGCCGAAACTTTAAATATGATACTTTGATTATTGCAGTCGGTAGTACGACAAATGATTTTGGTATAAAAGGTGTTGCTGAACATTGTTTTTCATTGGACACCCGCGAACAGGCAGAAAAATTTCACTCCTTGTTGTTGAAAAAATGTTACCAGGCACAATCCGCTACCAATCCTTTGCGAGACGGTCAGCTACATATTGCGATTGCTGGTGCTGGCGCAACCGGCGTCGAGCTGGCAGCAGAGCTTCACAAATCGACACGTGAATTGATTGCTTATGGCCTGGACATAGATGCAAATCGTGATTTAAAAATCTCGCTGATCGAAGCGGCTGATACTGTGCTGCCAACGCTTCCGCCTCGTATGTCTCAATCAATAATTGATGCCCTGCATAAGATTAATGTTGATGTTAGAACAGGTGAGCGAATTATAAAGGCCACCGCCGATGGTTTTCATACAGAAGCGGGAGATTTTATTGCATCCGAAATTAAAGTTTGGGCAGCCGGTATTAAAGCGCCTGATTTCCTTAACAATATCGATGGACTAGAAACGAACGGTATTAATCAATTAGTGGTTAATTCAACACTACAGACCACACGTGATGAAAACGTCTTTGCATTTGCTGATTGTTCTCAATGTCCCGTTATATTCGGCTCTGATGAGATGGTTCCGCCAAGAGCGCAGTCTGCACACCAACAAGCAGCTATGCTGGTTAAAACGATAAAGCGCCGTTTGAAAGGTAAAGAATTACCTGCCTATAAATATGTGGACTTTGGCTCACTGGTTAATCTGAGCTCTTATACCACTGTTGGCAATATGATGGGTAACCTGCTGGGTAAATGGAGTGGCAGTCTTATGTTGCAAGGATTACTGGCCAGACTTATATATAAATCATTATATAAAATGCATCTGATCGCTTTACACGGTTATTTCGGCACCTTACGACACACTATTGCG
>JAESSQ010000122.1 GCA_016764035.1 Gammaproteobacteria bacterium | reverse complement strand
TTGCCACCATCGATAAATAAGATGTCAGGTAGTTTTAACTCGTTGCTTATTTTCGATGTTGCATTCGACGATGTTGTGTTTGAGAGACGAAATCGTCGTTCCAGCGCCTGTTTCATCGCGGCATAATCATCACCCGGTGTTATGCCCGTAATATTGTAGCGTCGATAATCAGATTTGAAGGCCCCTTCCGGCGTGAACACAACACAAGAAGCGACCGTGGCTTCTCCCATGGTATGACTGATATCAAAACATTCCAACCGAAGCGGAATGTCATCGAGCTGTAAAACTTCTTGCAACGCTTCGAAACGACTCAACAAACCTGAACGAGATATAAGTTTTATTTTCAAAGAGTTAACGCTATTAGTTAAAGCCATTACTAACCATTTTTCACGCTCGCCTCTAACCGTACTGGTGATTTTTACTTTATGCTTTGACTGCTCAGTAAGCATTTCTTCTATCAATTTACGCTCGTCAATATCACAGGAGATAATGATCTCACCCGGTACGTCACGTTTTAAATAAAATTGAGGGATAAACGCTGCAAGAATGTGCGCCGTTGTAAGTTCTTCTGGCAAGCTGGGGTAAAAGCTACGATTACCAAGGTTGAGGCCATTACGAATATAAAACACCTGTACGCAGGCCTGCCCTGCTTCTGTGCTGCAGGCAATGATGTCGATGTCGCCCTTGTCTGCACTGACATGTTGTTTTTCGGTTATCTTGCGCAGGTTACTTATCTGGTCGCGGTAAACGCCGGCTTTTTCAAAATGCTGTTTATCCGCTGACTTTTCCATGTCATTTATCAACTCATTTACAACCTGTTCACTTTTTCCCTGTAAAAATAGTACCGCATGGTTGATATCTTTTGCGTAGGCTTTTTCGGATATGTATTCGACGCATGGGGCGCTGCAACGTTTTATCTGGTATTGCAGACAGGGTCGCGAACGATTCGCAAACGTGGTGTCCTCGCATTGTCGGATGAGGAACATCTTTTGTAGCAGGTTAATACTCTCACGTACAGCGTGGGCGTTAGGGTATGGCCCCAGGTACAAACCTTTCTTTTTGCGTGCACCGCGATGCAAAGCAATACGCGGATAAGTCGCTTTATCTGAAACGAATATGTACGGATAACTTTTATCATCACGCATTAACACGTTGTATCGTGGGCGCAGTTTTTTTATCAGGTTGCTTTCAAGTAACAGCGCTTCACCTTCGGTATGGGTTATGGTTATTTAGATATCATTTATTTTCGAAACCATCACCTGTGTTTTTGGCGATAACCCTGTTTGACGAAAATAACTGCTTACGCGTTTTCTAAGGTTTTTTGCTTTACCGACATAAATAACCTGCTCTTTGTCATCGAGCATGCGATACACACCGGGTTTACCGGTAATATTTTTCAGGAAAGCGGCAGAATCGAAAGTGAGTGTTTCTGGTTGTGGTTCGCTTTTTTGTGATTCGTCTGCGGGTATCATGCAGACGAGTTTATCTTATTTATAACGTCATCCTGATTAGTTATACATATCGAGCTTACGGTGTGTGTGGTGCGTTCTGGCAAGACCTTTCGGCTATGCTCAGGATAACAATAAACGCTGGATAGCATTTATTATCACTTTATCGGCATGTTATTTTCATCAAGCACGCCATGCTTCATAGCCATATGTAACATTTCGATATCCGAACTTACATCTAGTTTGCTATAGAGTCGCATGCGATAGGTACTAATAGTTTTTGGACTTAAACTGAGTATCTCAGAGATTTCCTTAGTTTTAGTGCCCTGCGCTATCATCATCAAAACTTGCGTTTCACGCATAGAAAGGATATCTAGTGGGTTAACTTCACCCGGTAACACCGAAAGCGCTAGTTGCTGAGCGATATCTTTAGCAATGTAATGCTTACCTTTATGTACATCGTGAATAGCCGCAATCATCTCCTCAACGGCGTTGCCTTTAGTAAGGTAACCTTTTGCCCCGCCTTTAAGTAATTTTTTTGGCAGTGGACCACCATCATGTACGGTTACAATAATAATGCCGATAACCGGCCAGGATTGGCTGATGCGTTTAGTAGCTCCAATACCACCAATACCCGGCATGTTGACGTCCATTAATATTACGTCGATATCACCTTCATTATCGCGGCACCAGTTAATTGCATCTTCGCCGCAACTAACCGTGTCTACTACATTAATACCATCTTGTGAATTAAGTAAGCTTTTAAAACCGAAACGAACAAGATCGTGATCATCGACAATCAAGATTCTTATATCGGAATTGTTATTTACGTCAGCCATTTACGATTAGAATTAGTTAAATTAAATTCTGGTGTCCGATAGTAACAAAGATTTAGTCTGACCACAGCCTGTAAGGATGCTTAAGTAACGAATTGTTGTAATAACGTTTATCATGACTTACCTCTTTCCCTATCCAGTCCGGTTTTGCAAATTCACTGTCCAGACTGGTAAGTTCTATCTCAGCGACCTGTAGACCGGCGTTACAACCTTCAAAAATATCGACTTCCCATAGATGATATTTGTAGGGTACATGATAACGAGTTTTTGTAATGATAACTTCATCACACAACGTGGCTAACATTTGTTTAGCGTCTGTTAACGGTATGCTGTACTCGTATTCCTGACGAACCATGGTACGGTTAATACTTTTTATGTTGATGTTTGCATCGTCATTACTGATACGAATTCGAACCGAAGCTTTATGCGACTCATTGACGCCACTTTGTAAATAACCCTGTTTAATAACCAGTGTGTTTGTCACCAGTGATTTCCAGTTATCATTTTTAAGTAAAAATTTACGCTCTATTTCAATTGCCATTACCCGTTATCACTATGGAGGTTATGGCATGCAATTAAACCATGCCGGTTTACATTTTTACAATGCCAATTGTTTTCGACGTTTGTAAATTGTGTATCGATTCGTGATAGATTATTGTGCATGAAATCTTACTTCCAACTCGATGATAATATAATTTACCTTAACCATGCCGCCGTCGCTCCCTGGCCAACGGTAACCCGTGATGCTGTCATTGCCTTTGCCAATGAGAATGCCGCCATCGGTTCTAAAAATTATATGCACTGGATGCAAACCGAAAAACAATTAAAACAAAAAATGATGCAACTAATCAATGCAGAATCGATTGATGAGATTGCCATTTTAAAAAATACATCCGAGGGTTTGTCGATTATTGCTCAGGGTTTAGCTTTTAACCGAGGAGATAATATCGTTATTCCTGCGGAAGAGTTTCCTTCCAATAAGGTCGTATGGCAGGCCCTGGAAACACAGGGCGTAGAAATTCGCCTGATACCCGTAGATGATGTCGAGCAGCCAGAACAAGCATTAATCGATGCCATGGACGAGCATACTCGCTTATTAAGTTGCAGCTCGGTGCAATTTGCCCGTGGCTTACAGTTGGATGTAAACCTTATTGGCAAAGCCTGTAAAAAAAATAACACTCTGTTCTGCGTCGATGCTATTCAGTCGCTGGGCGCAATAGCGTTTGATGCCCAGGCCTGTCAGGCCGATTTCGTAGTTGCCGATGGTCACAAATGGATGTGCGGCCCTGAAGGTACGGCCTTGTTTTATTGCCGTAAACAGCAACAACCATTGCTTAAATTAAGTCAACACGGCTGGCATATGCTGAAATCTGCATTTGAGTTTTCACATGAAAATACAAATCAACCACTCGATCAACAAATCGTAGACAACGCACGACGATTTGAAAGCGGCAGCCCCAACATGATGGGAATCGCAGCACTCAATGCTTCACTAGGCCTGTTATTAGACATAGGTATCGATAAAATACAGACTAAGGTAATGGGTAATACCGAATATTTATTAAATCAATTAGCATCACGTGCCGATATAAGCATTGTCAGCGCAGTAAAACCCGGCAGCTACGCCGGTATTGTAAGCTTTGTAAAACATCATGTTGATAATGAGAAGCTCTATCAATACTTAATGGCCAACAATG
>JAESSQ010000121.1 GCA_016764035.1 Gammaproteobacteria bacterium | reverse complement strand
TGCGTCGCGGGAAACTTGGCAAAGAACGCCTGCTTCCACTTTCTGAAAGCGCTAGGTGGCACCTGTCAGCTTATGCTCGGGAGAGAGACAGGCTTCTCGGTCGCCATCCGGAGCCGTTCTTCGTATCGGATCGCGGTGAACGAATGACTGATTGCGGAGCCCGGTACAATTTTGCCTCCGTTTGCCAGACTATAGGGCTGCGTCCGGTGCAAAAATACCATCGGCACGGACGCGGGCCGCGTATTCACGATTTACGTCACAGTTTTGCCGTCCGAACGCTGATTAACTGGTACCGCACAGGCAAGAACCCAGACAGCGAGATGATAAAGCTCTGCACCTATCTTGGTCACGCCAATCCGGCGAACACTTATTGGTATATAGAGGCCGTACCCGAGTTGTTGGAGCTTGCTTCTAGGCGCGCGACGGACTCTATGGCCGGGGAGGTGACGTCATGACTACAGCAATACTTCCTGCTCTTATACAGCAGTTCTTTACCGACAGGCTGTATAACCAAATGGACGCGAGTCCGCATACCATTGCCGGATATCGTGACACCTTTCGATTGCTGTTGCGTTTTGCAAGCGAGCAAACTGGCAGGGAACCAACAAAACTTACTGTTGATGACCTGGACTGCAATATGGTGGGCGACTTCCTAACCTATGTCGAAACGCAGCGCCGTAATAGTGCTCGCAGCCGTAACACCCGGCTTGCCGCAATACGGTCATTCTTCCGGTTCGTGGCTATGACTGAACCTGTCTACATGCTTCAATGCCAGAAAATCCTAGCCATGCCAAGCAAGCGTTACGTTAGACGCACGGTGGAGTTCCTTGATCGGGCTGAGATGGAGGCATTGGTGGCTGCGCCTGACCTGTCCACA
This sequence comes from Gammaproteobacteria bacterium, assembly GCA_016764035.1. Classification (GTDB taxonomy): domain Bacteria; phylum Pseudomonadota; class Gammaproteobacteria; order SZUA-229; family SZUA-229. Next base: position 4,250 of record JAESSQ010000121.1, on the reverse strand, counting down.
TGGATAGGACGGCGTGATCATGCAGTGCTTATTCTGGCCCTGCAAACAGGGTTGCGCGCTTCGGAAATCGTCAATCTGCGCCGCTGCGATATTATTATCAGCACCGGGGCCCACATCCGTTGCGAGGGCAAGGGGCGCAAGCAACGCTGCACACCGATACGCAAGGAAACCATCAGGGTTCTGGAATCGTGGCTGAAAGAACAGGACGGTGCCGACAGCGATCCGTTGTTCCCTACCAATAGAGGAGCCAGGATGAGCCGGGACGCTCTCGAAGGAATCGTGCGAAGGCATACCCTGTCAGCTTCGCGGTCATGTCCTTCCCTCGCTGAAAAACGAGTGAGCCCGCATGTGCTCAGGCACAGCACGGCGATGGAACTGCTGCATTACGGTGTAGATCAAACCGTTATCGCGCTCTGGCTCGGGCATGAATCTGTGGAGACAACGCAGATATATATGCACGCCGACCTGCGTCTCAAGGAAAAGGCTCTCGCGCGAGTCACAGCCCCGGAAACCAATCCAGGACGTTATCGACCTGACGATGAACTGCTAGCCTTTCTGGATGCGCTCTGATTATGCCGTCATGCCGTGCCGGAAAGTCTTGCTTTTTAACAGATTTAAAATCCGGCGCGGCATAATACGGAAGGCGGCATTATGAACATTATGCCGACATCGGCATAATGTTCATTGGACTCGGCATAAGACACGCCTTGATCGGGACTTAGGCCGCAAAACTTACGGTGATGAAGGCTATGCCGAAGAAGAGCTGGTCGCAGAACTCGGAGCTTCTTTTATCTGCGCCGATCTCGGGATCAAATTAGAAGACCGGGAAGACCATTCAGCCTATATCGCCTCATGGCTTAAAGTCCTCAAAGATGACAAACGTGCAATCTTCCGTGCAGCCGCCCACGCACAACGGGCTGTGAATTACCTGCACGACCTGCAAGACAAGAACAGGGAGGCCGCGTAATGCGGTTCAGTCTGGATCGATGCTTTGGCTGCAAGTATTATGCTAATCTCGTGGTTCAAATAATACACACTCATAGATCAAGGAGGATTTATGCTTATTCTCACTCGTAGAGTTGACGAAACATTATTCATTGGTGATGATATTCAAGTCACCGTTCTCGGCATTAAAGGCAATCAGGTTCGTATTGGTATTGATGCCCCGGAGGATGTAGTCATCCTGCGCGAAGAGCTTGTGGCCAATGATAATCAAGAAGGGGCTGACGCAGTAATTGAATCAGCCCCGCAGTGATTGATGCTAATTGACCTCATGGCCTGCGACTTATTAGCGCGCTTGATTTACTCCATACTGGCCCTGACGATATCTTTTTCCAGATTATCGCTATGTTCGCTATAGGCGATATTTGAAACCCGGTTAACGTTTGACCATATTCCGTATCCTATTGTGGGGAGCTGGTCTAATCTGGATCACATCGAAATGTTTTACCAGAAGGGTAATATTTTATTATGTTGGCTACAGGGTCTATGATTTCAGTTATATTTTTAAAGCCAAGGGTTCTTACCATAGCAAAAACGCTTATTTCGGCATCGGGGAACGCATCCATAAGTCGGCGCGCACAAGCTACTGTCGTCCGGCCTTGCGTTAAAACATCGTCGACCAGAGTAATTTTAGAGGGTTGGAATAAATCGCCTTCTGTTACTTCAAGACTATCATAATGTGTATCAACACTAGGGCGCTTATCGGACGGTGAAGAGGAAGATTTTGGAACAGCAACCACCCTGCTAACACAAGGTAAAACTTGGCCCGCGTACCCCGCCGTCTGTAGTGCCTCGGCTATTACCATAGAAGGCCATAGACCGCCTTCGACAAGTGGCGAACTTCTAGGCACAGGAACAATAGTTATCTCTGAATTAAGGAAGGGGTGTAATACATTACCTTTTGGCTGTTCAAGGTGTTGTATGGCTTGTGCGATAAGCCCTATTTGCCCGTTTTTTATAGCACCGCATATGGTTCTAGATTTCTGTGCTGTATCCGAATTGCCACGCGGAGAATAACTAAGAAGTGTTCCATAAGGTAAATCAAAGGACAAGCTCTGCTCCCGCAGTAAGGCTCGGGATGTCATAAAAAATATCGGGAATGTCATCGCGGGTAAGAACTTGCGCTCCGTAACCTATCATTTCACTAGGCCACGATAATGCCGGATCGCTAGCCACGTTCTCCATGATAAAAACAAGTCTTCCAAGGCGCAGGGCTTCCCACCCTTGGTGACGTGTCCCACTTTTTTCTCCGGCTTCGACAATAACGGTTGCATCCGAGATAAGCGCCATTGTCCGGTTGCGTTGCGGGAAGTTCTTCTTTTGTACAGGACAGCCTTCGGGAAACTGTGACACTGCCAGATGGTCTTTTTTTATTGTTTCAAGTAGCTCTTTGTTTTTAGCGGGATAAGCCTTGCTTAAGGGTGTTCCCAATACGGTAACGGTTTTACCGCCTTTATCTATGGCCGTTTGGTGGGCAATAGCGTCAACGCCTTCGGCAAGGCCGCTAACAACAACAATACCGTGCTTAACAAGGCCTTCGACAAATGATCGTGTTCTGGCAGCCCCTTCTTCGCTTACCTTGCGAGAACCAACAACGGAAACACGTATGCCCTCGGACAAAAGTGCTTCATCTCCTTCAATAAAGATTATTTCTGGCGCATTTTTGCGCTCATAATCATTTAAAGACCCCATAAGATCATTGATATTATATTCACGTGACAAGGCGGCTCTCCTATCCGATTGATGCTCATTATTGTTGTAATCAGATATAGTTAAGGTAACTCTTTTTTACAGTGTATAACAGTTTCCTAGCTCAAGTTATACACGACGATCTTCGTTATTATAGGCAGAGCTACAAATAACGTGTTTTGATCTTCGGGTATGCCTATCTCCTTCCTCTTCGCGCTCGAAAACAACACAACCATCAGGTAATTCCGTGATGATTAATTATTCCTTTTAGGAATCGACCAATCTGTATGACGTATAAGTACCTTCTGCTCCCGCACCACCTACTACAGTATCGTAAGATGCCGCTGAGATAATTCTATAAATTTCGTCAATAGTATTCGCGTACATATAGCGTAAAGTCGCGCGACTTGTTACTGATCCAAACCATGATCCTAGAATAAATATTCCAACTTAAGAGAATAGTTACAACTCCAGCTTCAAATATATATCCATAATCTCGCCTGATTGTATCCCTAGATAATCCAGAGTCTGCTTTTGGTTGCTATGGCCGAACGCTTCCATGAGTATAGGTACAGCCGTGCTCATTTGCACTCTTTGATGATAGCCCCAAGTTTTTCGAAGGCTATGACTACCATAATTCCCCCTTAAACCTGCCATTTCCGCCCATTTCTTGACCATACGGGTCACTGTGGGGACTTTAAGGGCTTCACCAGTGCGAGAGCGAAACAAGGCGCTCTCTGGTCTTCTATGGCTTTCGGGGTAGGCGTTGAGCCAAAACCTGATTGCTGTAATGGCACTACGGTTTAATGCCACGGCTCTATATTTTCCAGTTTTTCTCTGCTTTATCTCTAACAAATCACCCAGACACGAATGTTCCACTTGCCCAACTGTGATTGAAAGAAGTTCACTCGCCCGAAAAGCGGTATTGATACCAAGAACAAATAAACACAGATCACGGGGGTGGTCATGTAGAAATCGTTTTATCTGCCATATATCTTCAATATCGCGGATCGGCTCGACCTTGATGGAAGAGCCTTTCCTGGGGTGGTTTGGATTGCGACTCTTCCGGTGAGCCATCTATACCTTCACTTTCCGGTATTTGGCTAACTTTTCCTTATAAGTTAGCCCTGCCTACTTTATACCTGATTTCATTGAGCTTTTCCGCATTGGCACTAGACCAGATTCGGGTAAACACCCCTATGAATATAGCAGAAACACATATAAAACCAAGATATAAGGATAAGTTGGCATAAGAAGATTGTCCACTAATGCGTGGAAATCGCCAACTTACAGGTGGGACTGCACAGCTATGAAATTAGGGAAATTGGCTCTATTAGGGATTTTTACAGGTGCGTTAATCGGGTTTTCGGCATCATCTTCGGCTATCACTGCTGGCGAACTGTTGGAGCAAAATGATAGCAAATATGTTTCCCGATACCTTATGGGACTTGTTGATATGCTGGCCTATATGGAATTTGTTAATGGTAACGATGAACGAGGTCAGTGTATCTATGATTGGTATTACGATACGAAAGGTTCAATTGAAAAAATACACGGTT
>JAESSQ010000120.1 GCA_016764035.1 Gammaproteobacteria bacterium | reverse complement strand
TTGCATCGCTTTTTGATCGCGGCTCAGCCATAGGTATTGCGTGTTAAATAATTCATCCGGTGTATGCGTTAACAAATCAATCGCGTGTGCTGTTTGTGGCGCTGAGATAAACGTTCCTAATACAAACGGAAGCAGCGCACCGATCCAGCCTTTTCTCGACCATAGTGCAGCAAACAATAATAAGGGTAGTAATAACCAGTGTCCTTCCTCTTGCCAAACATCTGCGTTTAAATCTTTAGTCGTCGTATCTTCGGATACTTTTGTGGACTGGAACAAGCGTGATAATTTTTCCATATCGTCATCATCGGCTTTTAATGATGTATATAAGCCTGTGCCTGTTAACGCGTACCGTTGCAGTTTACGGATTTGTAATTTTGGAATAACGATTGCGCCATTCTTGTTTTTCAGGAAGCCACCACCATGCTCTTTGTCTAATGGTATGGGGCCACCACTGCTTGTACCGATACCAAAAATAGATAATCTATGACCTTGAGATGTCACCTTCTGAATGGCGCTTTCATCACGTGTGTGTATATCATCGGTTATTACAAGTATGTCGCCATTGATTACGCCAGCTTGTGTAAATAGAGAAAATGTTTTACTCAGTGCAGACGATAAGTTACTGCCCTGGGCTGGCATCATGTTTGTAGTTAGTGAAGGTATCAAGTTTGCAATGGTGGCGTTATCGTTTGTTAGCGGTGTAACCACAAAGGCATCTGCGGCATACACGATTAATGCGGTTTCACCGGTTTTTCTTGTTTGCAATAAATCTAAAAGTTCTAGTTTTGCACGTGATAGTCGTGAGGGTTTTATATCGGCAGCATTCATCGATTGTGATAAATCGAGAAGTATCACCAGTGATGATTGTTCGCGGTAAACAGGTTGCGGTAATTTTTTATAGACGGGGCCGGCGAGGGCGGTTATACACAGACTGGCAGTGATGAAAATTAAAAGTAGTGGATACCGACGTTGTTTGTTGTGTGTTTTCGATAGCACAAAAGGTGTTAATACAGGGTCGATGACCGCTGCCCAGTTTTTATTATTTTGCGTGGTTTTATATAATAAAAATAAGTATATAAATAATGGAATAAAAGCATAAAACCAGTCGGCCCGAATAAAGTGCAGACTGTTTAATAAAATAAGAAACTCGTCTGGTAATGTATTAAATAGATCGTTCATGAGAGGTTTTTCTGCTGAGAACTATTTCGGCTAGTACTAAAACGTGTTTGCAAAAAAGTCGGACAATATAAAAATAACGTTAATAGTGTGGCGAAGAACATACTTGCTGTTAGCGGTAGGTAATACAACGCTTTCACTGGGCGGTAACTTTCCACACCTTTTTCTACCGGTTCTAATTTGTCGAGCAGCAAATAAATCTCATTTAAGTCATGGGTGTTGTAAGCACGAAAATATTGTCCGCCGGTTGTTTTTGCAATGGTGCGTAGCGTGCGCTCGTCTAGCTCGCGTGAGCCACGGTTGCCGATGCCAATGGTATGAACCTTTAGGCCTTTTTTTGCAGCAAGTTCGGCAGCTTTTAATGGCGAAATTTCCCCGCGATTACTTACCCCATCGGTTAGTAAAATTAATACTCGATCATCTTTGCTACTGTTGTTTACGTTAGTAGTTTTATTATCGCCATTTTTATCATTATTGGTTACATATTTTTTCTGACGTTTATCAAGGCGTTTTACAGCGAGACCAATGGCGTCGCCAATGGCAGTCGCCTGCCCAGCAAGACCGGTAACAGCTTCTTGTAATAAGGTGTTTACAGTAGCTCGGTCGAAAGTTAGAGGTGACTGTACATAGGCTTGATCACCAAACAGAATTAAGCCGATGCGATCACCTACACGTTTATCGATAAACGCACTTGCTACCGCTTTAGTTGCCGTTATTCTACTAACCGAGCGCAGATTGTGGCGGATGGGGAGGTCCATGCTTTTAGAAATGTCGATGGCAAGCATTAAATCGCGACCGCTAACGGGTAGGTCGATAATGTCACCTGTCCATTGTGGACGTGCTACTGCAATTATCAAACAGAGCCAGGCAAGGCTGTATAGCAAAATTGGCCAGCGAGTTTTGATGGTTGTCTGAGAAAGCGTATTGCCTAGTGTAAACGTCGATAAATTGGGTACACGAAGTGCGGCGTCGTTGGTTTTTTTAGCGCGAGGTAAAATTAACCGAAATATAAACGGTAACGGAAGTATTGCAAACGCCCATGGCCAGATAAAATCCATCATGATTTTTCTGTCGGACTATTTTTGTGTGATGCCAGTAGCCATGATTCGCATAAACGAATTAAATGCTTTGCATCAAAGTCTAGTTCCGAGTTTTCAGGCAAGTAAGGCGCCTTTAATAATGCTTTGCCGGTTTCACTTTGAAATTTTAGGCTTTTAGCGGTGTTTCTGGTAGTCGAAGACACCTGCTCATTGTCTAGCCATAGTAACCAGTCATCGCCTGTTAACCCCGCAACATTTTGTGTGGTTTGGTAACTGATGCAAACGCGGCGTAACAAAATAGAAAGTGATTTTGCTAGCACGCGTTTGTTTTGTGTTTGTGAAAATTGTTGCTTAATGATTTCAAGTTCAGCAGCAATGTCGCGTTTTAATTGTTTGCTTTGATATATTTTTTTGCGATAACTAAAAGGCCAACAGCAACGAACAATAAAGCAATAACCATCCACCAACCTGGTGCTAGCGGCCACCATAAGATAGGTTCGGGTAAGTGTATGTCTTTAAGATTTAGCGCTTGTTCATTCATCGTGTGGAGCGATACTGGGCTTTATTATTTGATTGTACACCCAGGCCTTCGGTGAGTTTTTCAAACGTATTATCACCGGTAGAAATATGAATCAGGTGCATGCGATTTTGTCTGCAAAATTTTTCCAGCTGTTGTTTGGAATGTGTATAATTTTTTCGGTATTGCTCTCGAGTTTTTTTCGCTGAGGTCTGTATTTGTAGCTCATTTATACCATCTGTTATTTTGTAACTGCCTGATGGTGGTAGTTCAACTTCGATAGGGTCGCTTATTTTAATTAACACAATATCGTTATGTCGTGCGATGTCGGCAAGTTGTGAGAAGGCTTTTTCACTTATGTTACTAAAGTCACTTATCATAAAGATCAAACTACCGGGTAAGGTGACTTTTCTTAAACGTGAAATAGCTGCTTCAGTATCCTTTTCGGTATGTGCTTTATTGTCTGACCATGCGCTATGTTTTGTCACGCGACCGATAAAATCCAGTACCGCTGTTTTGCTACGTCGTGGTTTAATTTCGACGTGCTGGTCGGCTGCAAATATCAGTCCGCCGATACGGTCATTATTCTTTGCTGCGCTCCATGCCAGTAGTGTAGCAATCTCGGTGGCGATGACTGCTTTATATTTTTTACGAGTAGCGAACATCATGGATGCGTTAAGGTCCAGCCAGAGCAGCACTGGTCGTTCACGTTCCTCTCTAAATACTTTGCAGTGCGCAGTACCAGTACGTGCGGTTACTCGCCAGTCCATATTGCGGATATCATCACCCGCTTGATAAATGCGTGATTCGTCGAATTCCATGCCACGGCCCCTGAAAGAAGACAGGTAAGCGCCGCCTTGTTTTGCATGAACTTTACTGTTAGTGAGTGAAAGCTGACTGGCTTGCAGTTGTAGCTGGATTAAAGACTGCGCGCTAATCCAGGTGACGCCTTCAGATTGTGTTTCGGTGTTTTTATTCATGGTTGTCTTTTTCCGCAAATAAACGCGAATGAACGCAAATAGAAATATGACAATAATGTTTGGTTTCTATTTTTAATTTGCGTTTATTTGCGTGCATTTGCGGAAGATCTTTTTTATGGAACAGGTACGCGAGCAATTAATTCCTGAATAAAGCTGTCGGGCGTAATACCTTCGGCTTCTGCTTCATAACTAAGGATGACACGATGACGTAAAACATCGAACGCGATGGCCTGAATATCATCCGGGCTGACGTAGTCACGCTGGTCTAACCAGGCGTAGGCACGGGCACATCGGTCGAGTGCGATGGTGGCGCGAGGGCTTGCACCATACAACGACCAGTTGGCAACATCCTCGCCATAAGCTGCTGGGTTACGTGTTGCAAGTACCAGTTGCAGAAGATATTCTTCCAGGTTGTCGGCCATGTGAATATCAAGAATCTCATTACGTGCGCCAAAAATACTCTGCTGGCTAATCTTTTCTACAACGGCTGGGGTAGTGTTTTTTGTCTGTTGCCTGGCTTCCTGTCGTGCCAGTTGCAGTATCTGTTTTTCGGCAGACGCTTCTGGGTAACCGACACTGACGTGCATTAAAAAGCGATCGAGCTGCGCTTCGGGTAGTGGGTAGGTACCTTCCTGTTCGATTGGATTTTGTGTTGCCATAACCATGAATAATTCAGGTAATGGGTAAGTTGTTTTGCCAACCGTAATCTGACGTTCGGCCATGGCTTCGAGTAGTGCCGATTGCACTTTTGCCGGTGCGCGATTAATCTCATCGGCTAATACCAGATTATGAAATAAAGGCCCTTGTTGAAATTGGAATGAAGCGTCCTGTGGTCGATAGATTTCGGTACCGGTTAAATCGGCAGGCAGTAAGTCGGGGGTAAATTGTATGCGGTGAAAGTCACTTTCGATACCCTCACTCAAAACCTTAATGGCTTTCGTTTTAGCAAGACCGGGGGCACCTTCTACCAATATATGTCCGTCGGCGAGTAATGCGATTAGCATTCGATCGACCAGCATTTCCTGACCGATGATATGATTTTGTATATGTTGTTTCAGGCTAAGTATTGCTTTCAGGTTTGACATGTTTTATCGGGTATTGTTATTAGAGGTTATTTTTATTTTTTTAATTCAATGGTAAAGACGAAACCAGAGTATGAAAGTTCATTTGTATGTGTGTGTTCGTATTGGCGTGTATTTTATCGTTAATTGTGTTGTAATACGCGACTAATTAATATCAATAATTTTTAAATTTTCAACATCAAGGTGCTTTCTTTTGGCGATTTTTTCCAGAGAAAGATAATCGGGAAGCTAGTGACGGCTGTTTGGTAAATCCAGACATAGTGATTCTAGCGCTGCCCCCGCAACGGTAATTGGTGAGAATGGTTCTACCACTGCGAAGCTGCTTTTAAAACAAGCTTGCTTTGTGGGAAGGGAACGATTCAGGTATTCGTCTGAATACACACCATAAGCCCGGAGACCGGCCTGATGTTAAATATACAGTCGCGGTGGGCGGCACGGTATAGGTTAGTGCGATTGCGATATTGTGCTGGTCTTTCCTTGTTGCCTCCAATTTTTCTTTTGGAGGATTTTTGTGAAAACTTTTTTAT